>JANMIB010000448.1:0-11741 GCA_031375605.1 Allobosea sp.
ACGGCCTGCTTGACGGGGTTTATTACCTGCTCATCGCGCTTGGCCTTTCGCTGATCTTCTCGCTGGGCGGCATCGTCAATCTGGCGCATGGCGCGTTCTATGCCATCGGGGCCTATCTGACCGTCGTGCTCGGCCCTCATATCGGCTTTGGCGGGGCACTGATTGTCTCGCCGCTGCTGGTGGCCTTGCTCGGCATTGCCTTCGAGCGGGTGCTGTTCCAGCGCTTTTACCGCGCCGATCCGATCTTGTCCTTGCTGCTGACCTTCGGCCTGGCGCTGGTGGCGGAGCAGGCCCTGCGCATGATCTTCGGCGCGCCTCCCCTGTCGTATTCGATCCCGCCATGGCTGCGCGGGCAGATCTTTCTCGGTGATTTCATCTATTCGCGCTACCGGGCCACGCTGATTGTGATTGCGGCGGCCTGCGTCATCGCGCTGTGGTTCCTGCTCAACCGCACGGCCTTTGGCCGCGTGGTCAAGGCGGGCGTGCAGAACCCCGACATGGTGGGGGCGCTCGGCATCTCGCTGTCGCCCTATATGATGGCCGTGGCAGGCATCGGCATCGGCCTGGCCGGTCTGGCGGGCGTGCTGCTGGCACCGATCTATTCGATCCACCCCGCGATGGGACAGGAGATCATCACGCCCGCTTTCGTCGTGGTGGTGATCGGCGGACTTGGCTCCTTCTGGGGCGTGGTGGTGGCCGCCTTGCTGGTGGGGCTGGTCAAAGGCGCGACCATTGCCTTCGGTTATCCGCAATGGTCCACCGCCGTCATCTACCTGATGATGCTGCTTGTTCTGCTGTTCAGGCCGCGCGGCCTGTTTGGCGAGCGCATCCAGCGTTTCGAGTGATGGCCATGCCTGATACATTCAAGGATCGCCTGCCGCTGATCATCGCTGCCGCCGCCTTCGTGGCGCTGCCGTTTCTCATGCGCTTCATCGGGCTTGGCACCACGTCCGCCACCGAAGTCGTGGTCTTTGCCATGGCCTGCATGGCGCTGAACATCCTGGTGGGCTACACCGGCCTTGTCTCGTTCGGGCATGGAGCCTGGTTCGGCATGGCGGCCTATGCTGCCGGACTGATCCAGAAGGAGCTTCTGCCGGGCCATTTCGTCTTGCCGGTGCTGGGAGCCGTGGTGCTGGTGGCCGTGGTCTCGGCGCTGTTCGGCGCGCTGATCTTGAGGCGAAAGGGCGTGTACTTCTCGCTGCTGACGCTGGCGCTTGCCGCCATGATGTATGCCATCGCCTTTCGCTGGACAGCCGTGACAGGCGGCGAGGATGGGCTTGGCGGCATCAAACGGCCAGCCTTTGCAGGCGTCGATTTCGACATTGCCCTACCGTATTACATGCTGGTCGCCAGCATCGCGTTCATCGTCGTCTATCTGCTCTGGCGCTTTCACCGCTCGCCCGTCGGCTCGGTGCTGATTGCCATCCGCGAGAATGAACAGCGCGCAAGGTTCATCGGCTATGCGACGGACCGCTACAAACTGGTGGCCTTCACGGTTTCAGCCACCATCACCGGGCTGGCGGGCACGCTTTTGCTGTTCAACAACCGCATGACCTCTGCCGAGCCGATCTCGGTGGCGTTTTCGGGCGAACTGCTGGCCATGGTCGTGATCGGCGGCATGCGCTCGTTCCTCGGGCCTGCGCTGGGCGCGCTGTTCTTCGTGATTTTTCGCGACTATCTCTCCAGCGCCACCGAGAACTGGCTGCTCTGGTTCGGGCTGCTGTTCGTGGCTTTTATCGTGTTCTCGCCCACGGGGCTGGTCGGCGTTGCGGAAAAGCTGCTGGTGCCATTCCGCAAGACCGTGGCGGAAGATGCCGCCATGTCATCGCGCAAGGCTGGCGAGGTGTCGCTGCCCGATTTCCTGAAGCACCCGCCGATGATTGCCGGATCACTGCTCAAGGTCAGCGGCATCACCAAGTCCTTTGGCGGCATCAAGGCCGTTCAGGGCGTGGACATCGACATCAAGGACCGCACGCTGCATGCGCTGATCGGCCCGAACGGGGCTGGCAAGACGACCGCCTTCAACCTGATCTCCGGCATGTTCGCGCCTGACAGCGGCCATATGGTGCTCACCGGCCAGCAGATCGGCGGACTTACCCCGGAGGCCATCACGCGGGCAGGCATCGGCCGCTCGTTCCAGATCACCAACCTGTTCCCGACACTCAGCATCGAGGAAAATGTCCGCCTCGCCGTGCAGGCGCGCTTTCCCCAGGCCTTCGATGTCTGGCGTGCGTCCGCATCGCTGGGCGAGGTCAACAGCCAGACCGTCGCGATCATTCAGACCATGGGGCTTTCGGGCGTCGAGCATGCGGAGGCAGGCTCGCTCAGCTATGGCGGACAGCGCCTGCTGGACATGAGCCTTGCACTGGCGACGCGCCCGCGCGTGCTCTTGCTTGACGAGCCACTGGCCGGGCTGGCGGCAGCCGAGCGCGAGCGCGTCGGCAACCTGATCAAGTCGATCTCGAAGGACATGCCTGTGCTGCTGGTCGAACACGACATCGACCGGGTTTTCCAGATCGCGGACCATGTCACGGTGATGAACGAAGGGCAGGTTCTGGTCGATGGCGACGTCGAGAATGCGCGCAGTTCGCCCCGCGTGCAGGAGGTCTATATCGGCTCGGGTTCACATGCGCTGGCCGACAAGCCCCGCCCCAGCGCTGCGCTCGACGAGGTGCTACTGAACGTGGCGGGCGTCGACACCTACTATGGCAAGAGCCACATCCTGCGTGATGTGTCGTTCAACGTGCGCAAGAACGAGATCGTGGCGCTGCTGGGCCGCAACGGTGCGGGCAAATCCACCCTGCTGAAAACCATCGTCGGTGTCGCGCCACCGGCAAAAGGCGAGATCACGCTGGCTGGCGAGCAGCTGGCGCGGCAGGCCTCCTCGCTGATCACGCGGCGCGGTGTGTCCTATGTGCCGCAAGGCCGCGGGCTGTTCGCGGGCATGTCCGTCAAGGAAAATATGGAACTTGGCTCGTTGAAGCGCCTCACGGGTGCCGGCACACATTGGGAAGCCGACAAGATCTTTGCCTTCTTCCCGCGCATCAAGGAGCGTTGGTCATCCCCCGCTGATTACCTCTCGGGCGGCGAGCAGCAGATGGTGGCCGTGGCCCGCGCCCTGTCCGGTGACACCCGCATCCTGTTGCTGGACGAGCCATTCGAGGGTCTGGCACCGGCCATCGTGGAAGAGCTTTTCGAGGCCTTCGACAAGCTGCGCCACGAGGTCTCGATCATCATCGTCGATCACCATCTCGATCTGGCGCTGGCGCTGTCTGACCGCGCCGTGGTGCTGGAGCGCGGAGCCGTGCAGCATGTCGGCCCCTCCGATGTGCTCTCCAAGGATTTGCCGCTGAGGAGGAAAGTGCTGTGGCTGTGACCCGCATCGCCATTATCGGTTCTGGCCTGATCGGGCGTGCCTGGGCCACGATTTTTGCCAGCAACGGCTTTGAGGTGGCGCTGCATGATGCCATGCCGGGTGTGGCAAGGGCCGCACGGGCACATATCGGCAAGAACCTGAAGGAGCTTGCCGCGCACGGGCTGGTGGATGACCCGGCTGCGGCACTTCTGCGCATCCGCGTGGCAACCGGGCTTGCAGATGCCCTGAAAGGCGCAGCATTGGCGCAGGAAAGCGGGCCTGAAACCATCGAGGCGAAGACCGTGCTCTTTGCCGAGATGGATGTGCTCGCAGCGCCCTCGACCATTCTGGCATCATCCACGTCGTTCATCGTGGCGTCGCGCTTCAGCGAAGGGCTGAAGGGCCGCGCCCGCTGCCTGGTGGGCCACCCGGTCAACCCTCCGCATCTGGTGCCCATCGTCGAAATCGCGCCTGCGCCATGGACCGACCCGAAGGTGGTTACGCGCGCGAAACGGCTCTACGCCAAGGCTGGCCAGGTGCCGATCGTGCTGAACAAGGAGAGCCCCGGCTTTGTTCTCAACAGGTTGCAGGCGGTGCTGCTGGCCGAGGCCTTCCGCATTGTCGGAGACGGTGTCTGCTCGCCGCAGGATCTGGACAAGACCATCCGCGACGGGCTTGGCCTGCGCTGGTCGTTCATGGGGCCGTTCGAGACCATCGAACTCAACGCGCCCGGCGGCATCCCCGACTATGCCGCGCGCTATGGCGCGTCGCTTGATGCCATGGTGCGGCAAAGCGAGGGAAAACCTGCCTTCACGGAGGCGACCACCGGCATGATCATGTCCCAGTGGGCCGATCCACAGACCCCTGAACGCGTGAAGAGACTGTCCAACTGGCGTGACGGGCGGCTCGCCGCCTTGCAGGCCCACAAGCGCGCTGCAACGCGCAAGCCAAAGTAGGAGCGAAAGCATGGCAAAGAACCGCAAGGTGATGATCACCTGCGCCGTGACGGGCGCGATCCACACCCCGTCCATGTCGCCTCACCTGCCGATCACAGCCAGCGAAATCGCCGATGCCGCCATCGGGGCTGCCGAGGCAGGAGCGGCGCTCGTGCATGTGCATGCCCGCGATCCGATAACCGGCAAGCCGGACCAGTCGCCGGAAGCGTTCGAGCCGTTCCTGAAGGTGATCAAGCAGCGCTGCGATGCGGTGATCAACATCACCACTGGCGGCTCACCCACCATGGGGATCGAGGAGCGTCTCAAGCCATGCGCGGTGTTCAAGCCGGAAGTCGCCTCGCTCAACATGGGTTCGATGAACTTCGGGCTTTATCCGATGCTGCAACGCTTCACCGACCTCAAGCACGACTGGGAGCGCCCCTATCTGGAAGGCTCGCGTGACCGCATCTTCAAGAACACCTTCACCGACATCGAGAACATTCTGACCTCGTGCGCGGAGAACGGCACGCGCTTCGAGATCGAGTGCTACGACATCGGGCATCTTTACACGCTCGCGCACTTCGCTGATCGCGGACTGGTAAAACCGCCTTTCTTCGTGCAGTCCGTGTTCGGTATCCTGGGCGGCATCGGCCCGCACCCCGAAGACGTGGCGCACATGAAGCGCACGGCAGACCGGCTGTTCGGCGACAATTACCACTGGTCCGTGCTGGGTGCGGGCCGCCATCAGCTCGCCATTGCCGCGCAGGCTGTCTCGATGGGCGGCAATCTGCGTGTGGGGCTGGAGGATTCGCTATGGCTTGGAGCGGGCAAGCTGGCAAAGTCCAATGCCGACCAGGTACGGGCCGCCCGGCAGATCGTCGAAGCCATGGGGCTGGAAATCGCCACACCGGCAGACGCCCGCGCCATGCTGGAGCTGAAGGGCGCTGACAAGGTGAATTTCTAGCAGGTTGCTGCAAAACTCTCCCGCGCGATTCCGGGGCCGAGAAGCGCCAGCGGATCGGAACCCGGAAACCAGATATCGTATTGCGCGAAGCGCGCATCATGTGTTCGCTTCGCTCACAGCATAACTGCTGGATTCCGGATTTCATTCCGCTGACGCTGCATGGCTCCGGAAACGCGCTCAAGCGTTTTTCCGCAGTCTGAACGGCTAGTTTTACAGATCCCCCAGCCAGCGCGGCAGGAACAGCGCGACTTCCGGCACGAACGTGACCAGAAGCAGCGCCACCAGCATCGACAGCACGAACCACAGCACCCACGGCACGGTGGATTCCATGCTGCAACCGGCGACCTTGCAGGTCACCATCAGGTTGACGGCCATGGGCGGGGTGAACTGGCCGATGGCGATGTTCATGGTCATGATGATGCCGAACCATGTCAGATCCCAGCTATAGGTCTTGGCGATGGGCAAAAGAATGGGCAGGAACACAAGGAAGATTGAGACGCCATCAATCAGCATGCCCGCGATGAGCAGCATGACCGTGATGGCGAGCAGCATGACCGTTTCGTTGGCGGTGAAGGCGATCAGAGCATTGGCTGCAGCATCGAAGGTGCCGACCGTCGATCCTGCATGGGCGAACACGGACGCCAACGCGATGATGATCATCACCACCGCCGCGATTTCGGCTGAATCCGCCAGCACCTTGTAGATCGCCGCGAAATCCAGCGTGCGGTAGATGAACACGCCCACAAACAGGCCATAGAACACCGCGACGACGGCAGCTTCGGTTGGCGTGAACGCGCCCGAACGCATGCCGCCGATGATGACGATGGGCGCGGCAAGGCCCCAGATCGCTTCCTTGAAGGTCTGCCAGAGCGGCGGGCGGACATCATCAGGATTGGCGAGCCCGAAACCGCCGCGCTTGCACAGCCAGATGGCCGGAACCAGCAGAGACAGGCCCGCAAGAATGCCGGGAATCATGCCGCCCAGGAACAGCGCGTTCAGCGATACGCCCGGCACCAGAACCGAATAGACGATGAAGGCGATGGAGGGCGGAATGAGGATGGCGGTGGAACCAGCGGCAGCGGTGAGGCTTGCGATGTAGGGGCGCGGATAGCCCTGCTTCAGCATGGCCGGTGCCAGCACAGCGGCAACGGCAGCCGCGTCCGCTGGGCCTGAGCCGGAAATGCCGCCAAGGATCATGCAAACGATGACCGCGACGATGGCCAGCCCGCCGGTGCGGTTGCCGACGCAAGCGGCGGCGAACTTCACCAGCCGTTCGGCCACGCCGGAACGCTCGAACACCATGCCAGCAACGATGAACACCGGCAGGGCGAGAAGCGGATATTTGGCGATGCCCGTCCAGACATTCGTGGGGAAGGCCATGATGCCGAGCTTCTCGACCCACAGCACAGCCACACCCGCAATGCCGAGCGCAACGCCCAGCGGCATGCCGACGAACAGAAGCCCGAAGAACAGCCCCAGCAGGATGACAGACCCTTCAAGTGCCATGGTCAGCGCACCGTCCGGAACACACGGACCAGACGGCCCATGATCCGCAGGCAGATGACAGCGCTCAGGACCGGCAGAGCCACAGTGTAGCGCCATTGCGGAATACCCAGGCCAGGCGACATGACCTCGAAGCGATATTCGTCCCAGACATAACGCGCGGAGAGCCAGGTGAGCAGGCCGAACAGGAAGAGGCAGGTTGCCAGGATCAGCAGTTCAAGCTGCCGCTGACGCGCCACGGGCAAGCGCTCGACCAGAAAGGTCAGGCGGATATGACGGTCCATGGCGAAGGCGGCGGACGCGCCGACCAGCGCCACGCTCACCATCAGCGCGACCGACAGCTCCTCTGTGAAGGCGAACGAGATGTTGGTGAAGTAGCGCACCACCACATTGGCGAAGGTGATGAGGCAGAGCAGCGCCATGACGCCAGCCCCAACCATCCGCTCCAACGTTTCAGGGACGCGCGGAGGTTTCTCGCCGAGCTTGAGGCCCGGCGCCTGAATGTCGGCATGCTCGCTCATGGCAGGGTCAGGCGCGCGCGGCGATGGCGGCTTCGGCCTTCTTGACGAGGTCCGCGCCGATGGTCTGCGCCCACTTGTCGAAGACCGGGCGCGTGGCAGCTGCAAAGGCCTGCTTTTCAGCTGCCGTGGACATCACCACAGCAACGCCGCGCTTGGTCAGCTCCTCGAACGACGAGCGGTCCGCATCGAGCACGCCAAGCCCGATGCGCGAGGCGCGGATGTTGGCTGTGGCGGCTTCCTTCGCGGAGGCCTGGACCATTTCCTTGTCAGCGGCGGAGAACGAATCCCAGATCGGCTTCGCGACATGGTAGATCGCGGCATCGGCACAGTAGTTCCAGACCGTGAGGTTCTTCTGGGCCAACGTGTCCATCTTGAGGCCGAGGAACAGGTTGACCGGGTTTTCCTGTCCGTCGATGGCACCCGATGAGAGGGCGGGCTGCAGGTCGGCAAATGACATCTGCACGGGGTTGGCCCCCATCTGGGTGTAGATGTCGTTGAAGATCGCGCCTGCCGCAAAGCGGATCTTCATGCCCTTGAGATCGTTCGGTTCGCGGATCGGGCGCTTGGAGTTCGAGATTTCGCGGAAGCCGTTTTCGCCCCATGCCAGCGGCATGACATCGCGTGTCTCGAGCACCTTGAAGAGGTCCGCGCCTACCGGCCCATTGATGATGGCATCAAACGCCTTGTGGTCCGGCATCAGGAACGGCATCGAAAACAGCGTCAGTTCCTTGACCTGCGGCGACAGGTTGATGGTGGAAGACACCGTCATGTCGATCACGCCCTGGCGCATCGCCACCAGTTCACGGGTCTGGTCGCCGCCCACGAGGCCGGAGCCAGGATAGACCTTCATGTTGATGCGGCCACCGGAGCGCTGCGACACCATTTCGGCCCAACGGAATGCACCATCCGCCATCGAGATCGGCCGGTTGCCCACCACCGAGACCTTGTAGTCGGTTTTCAGCGTCTGCGCCTTCGAGACGTAGGGCATGGCCACCCCAGCGGCGGTTGCGCCCAGCAGCATCGTGCGGCGCGAAATGGTCGTGGTCATGGTGACCTCCCAGGCGATTGTTCAGATGCCTGCTTTGCGCAGGCTTGCCGTCAATGAAGCGGATTGTGGTGATTTGCGCAATGGGCTGTGTGGATTGGGCAGGTCAATCGCTTGACGTTGTCATGGATCAATACCGGTGTCATCCCCGGCGACGCGGTACGCGTCGGGAAGGGGATCCATAGTGCCGACCCGCGGCATGGATCCCCTTCCCGGCCCGATGAGCCGCCGGGGATGACACCGAACGGAGATCGAGGCCGTTCAAGCGATTTCCTTATCTGGAACAGCCCTTACAGCCCAAGCAGTTCCCCCGCCGCCTTGTTGATCATCGCTGGCGTGATGCGGCAGGCTTCTTCAAGCGTCGGCGCGAAGGGCACAGGGATGCGGGGCGACGCGACACGGCGGATGCCTTTCAGCCCCCTCGCCTCCTCCGCCACCACGGCGACAACCTCTGCGGCAAAGCCTGATGCGCCGACGCCCTCCTGCACCACCAGAAGCCGCTTGGTTCGGGATGCGGAAGCAAGGATCGCCTCGCGGTCCCAGGGCCAAAGCGTGCGCAGGTCGAACAGATCAACACCGTGGCCAGCAGCCTCCAGATCAGCGGCTGCGGCTTTCGCCACCGGCATGGCCTGCGCCCAGCTGACAATGGTGATGTCATCGCCGGCCATAAGATGTGCTGCCTTGCCAAACGGAATGGCTGGCCAGTCATCGGGCATGTCTGCTGCCTGCTTGAACAGCGCTTTCGGCTCGAAAAACACCACGGGGTCGTCGCATCGGATCGCCGTGCGCAGCAGGCCTGCGAGATCGAGCGCGGTGGACGGGACGGCCACGACCAGCCCCGGCACATTGACGAACCAGCTTTCGATGATCTGACTGTGCTGGGCGGCAGAGCCCGCATGCAGCCCGTGCGGCATGCGCACGACAAGGCTGGCCCGCGCCTGCCCGCCGAACATGTAGCGCACCTTCGCGATCTGGTTCACCAGCTCGTCAATCGCCGGCATGACGAAATCGGCAATGAGCATTTCGATCACGGGCCGGGTTCCGACCAACGCCGCGCCAAGTCCTGCGCCCATGATGGTCGATTCGGAAATCGGCGTGTTGACCACACGCTGCTTGCCGAACTCCGCCAGCAGCCCTTTGTATTGCGCAAAGATGCCGCCGAACTCGACATCCTCCCCGAGCACCCAGACGGTGGGATCACGGCGCATTTCCTCCGCCAGCGTGCGGGCGGCGACTTCGCCCATGGTGAGCGTGTTGGAGGTGGTGCTCATGCTGGCGACCCTGAATCCTGAACATCACAGAAGGCCGCGGCATAGGGCGGATACGGCAAGGCACGCGCCCGGTCCTGTGAACGCGCCACATTGGCCTCGACATGCGCATCAAGCGCATCTGTTTCAGCAGGGTCCACGCCAGCTGTCTCAAGTTGCAGCCTCGCCAGGATAAGGGGATCACGGCGCTGGGCCGCCTCCAGATCAGCAGGATTGCGATAGGCAGCAGGATCGACCGAGACATGGCCGCTGAAACGATAGGTCTTGGCCCACAGGAAACGCGGGCCACCGCCTGCGCGGATTTCCGGAACCAGCCGCAAGACCGCCTCACGGACGGCAAGCACGTCGTTGCCGTCGATGCGCTCCCCGGCCACGCCGCAGCTTTCCGCGCGGGCCAGAGGCCCCAGCCCCGCCGTGGTGGTGCTGGAATGGGTGAAGGCGGAAAACGTGTTGTCCTCGCAAACGAACAGCACCGGCAGCTTGTAGATCGCGGCCCAGTTCATGCCCTCAAGAAACGGGCCGCGATTGACCGCGCCGTCGCCAAAGAAGCAGACAACCACGGCGTCCGAGCCCAGCAGTTTCAGGCCTTGCGCCGCGCCGCACGCGATCGGGATGCCGCCCGCCACAATGCCGTTGGCACCCAGCATGCCGACCGAGAAATCCGCGACGTGCATCGAGCCGCCCTTGCCTCCGCAAAGCCCGGCCTCCTTTGCGTAAAGCTCGGCCATCATGCCGTCGAGATCAGAACCCTTTGCGAGGCCATGGCCATGGCCACGATGGGTGCTGGTGATCCGGTCATCTGTGCGCAGCGCGGAGCAGACGCCGACAGGCACCGCCTCCTGGCCTGCCGATGAATGGATATAGCCGGGGATTTCGCCCCCCTTGTGGGCCGCCACGCAGGTGTCCTCGAACACACGGATGGTTTTCATGCGGCTGTAAAGTTCGCGCAGCAACGCTGCGGTGTCGGAAAAATCGGCTGGGATGTGCATGGGAGCCCGTCTGGTGAGGCGCGCAATGTCCATGGCGCGCTGGCGGGCGTCAAGTGATGCGTGCGCCATTGCGCAGCCCGATGCTTTCGCCCACAACTTTCGTGAAGAGGAACGCGGCATGGCACATTCAACGATCAAGGTTGCGCTGGTGACGGGCGCGGCCCGTGGCATCGGTCTGGCAACGGCAAGGCGTTTTCTCGCCGACGGCTGGAATGTCGCGCTGCTGGACCTTGAAGACGCGGAACTTGATGCAGCTCTGGCCGGCATCAAGCTGCCAGAGCGAACACTCAAGGTGCATTGCGACGTCTCGGACCCCAGCGAAGTCCAGGCGGCGATGGCCACTGTCAAGGCGCGGTTCGGGCGGCTTGATGCGCTGGTCAACAATGCCGGCATCGCGGTGTTCAAGCCCATTCTCGACACCACGCCCGAGGAGTGGAACCGCGTGCTGGCCGTCAACCTCACCGGGCCGTTCCTGACCGTGCAGGCATCCGCGCCACTGATGCGCGACGGCGGCGGCGGCGCGGTCGTCAATGTCACGTCGATTTCAGGCCTCCGCGCCTCGACGCTTCGCGTGGCCTATGGCACCAGCAAGGCGGCGCTGGCGCACCTGACAAAGCAGCAGGCCGTTGAACTCGCCTCCATCGGCATCCGCGTCAACGGCGTGGCGCCTGGCCCGGTCGATACGGCGATGGCCAAAGCTGTCCACTCGCCAGCCATCCGCAAGGACTATCACGACACCATCCCGCTTAACCGCTATGGGTTGGAGGAAGAACTGGCCGAGGCCATCTTCTTCCTGTGCAGCGAGCGCGCCAGCTACATCACCGGCCAGATCATCGCGGTGGATGGCGGCTTTCATGCCGCTGGCATCGGCCTGCCGACTTTGCGCCGCGAGCAGAACGGGAGCTAGCCCTCCGTCCCCTTCGCCACCCATCGCGCCACATCGGCATGGGTCGCGAACCAGCAATCGCCCTTGGCTTTCATGTGCCGGATCAGTTCTTCAAGGATGAAGATGCGCGAACGGTAGGTGATGACGTGCGGGTGCATGGTCAGGAGGAACAGCCCGCCCTCCGCATGTGCCCGGTCGAACTCGCGGATGAAGATATCGAGCACGGCAGGCGGGGCTGTGTAGGGTCGCAACGCCTGATGCCGGTTCATGTTGAA
>JANMIB010000485.1:0-3837 GCA_031375605.1 Allobosea sp.
CCAATCAGGATCGGCTCCCAGCCTTCGTGGGATGGCTCCATTGTCCCCGGCGCGATGGCCTCGATGAGAACCACGCGAGGCCGGAAGCGGGTCCAGTCATTGCCGGCCAGCACATCGATTTCCGCGCCCTCGACATCGACCTTGAGCCAGTCGATGACGGCCGGGGCATGGGCCTTGCCCAGCGCGGCGAGCGTGGTCACCTCCCTTGTTTCAGTGGCATAGGTCGCACCAAAACTGGCCGCGCCCTTGGCATGGGTCTCCACCATCGTCGAGAAGCCATGCAGCTTGTCGACGGCGTGGAAAGCGGCCTGCCCTGCCTCGCGTCCGACAAGCACATCAAGCGCAGTGTCACGCGGCCGGATATGCCCGTAAAGTTGGTGCAGCGCCGCCTGTGGCTCGATCACCAATCCGTGCCAACCCGCCAGATAAGACCGGAACGAGACATTGTCAGCCACCGGATGCCCGCCGCCGACATCAATGTAAAAGCCCTTCGGCTCACCGGCAAACACCTGATCAAGGTGCATGTCTTCCATGTTCTGGGCATATGACAGGTGCATGTGGTGTCTCTGAATTCCCTGGTTTTTGATGCGAAATATATGTAGTTTCACGTATATGCCCGATGAATCACCAAGCGTAAGTTTCATAAGGGACGGCAGCACGTATTCGGAGGAAACCATGGAACGCAGGACATTCCTACTGGGCTTGTTTGGTGGCTTGGCCGCCGTGACCATCGCACCGGGCATATCAGAAGCAGCAAGCGACAAGATACCTCTCGCTCCTGCACAGCCTCTTCCCGAGGTTGTCGAGGTTGCGGCCGAGAACAAGGCAGCCCTTGACGAAGCCGACAAGGAATTCAGCCAGTACTACTATCGCCGCCGGGTCTATCGTCGGCGCGTGTATTACCGCCGCCCGATCCGCCGCGTTTACTACCGCCGTCCCGTGCGCCGCGTCTATTACCGCCGCCCGGTCAGGGTCATCCGCTTTTACTGATCGTCTCGACGGTCATGTCATTCGCCCGCGCAGGTGATCTGCGCGGGCTTTTTGTTGTTTACAGGAAAGAATCCGGCAGCTTCTGCTGGGAGCGGTCATTGATGCGCCTGTACCAGAAGGTCAGCAGGGTGGCATTGATGACGATGAACAGCGAATACAGGGCCGGCACTGCGATGATCTGCTGCTGCTGCACGCCCGTGAAACTGAGCGCCACGATCGCGACAGCCAGCGGTCCGTTCTGGATACCGATCTCCATCGAGATGGTCTGGGCATTGCGCGGATGCAGCTTGAGCATCGCGCTGAACACATACCCTGCCGCAAAGCCAAGCAGCCCAAGCCCGATCACGGCAGCAAAGACCGGCAACGGCGTGCTCATCAGGAACTGCCAGTTGCGGGGCACCCAGGACGCCATCAGGAATAGGATGAAGAAGATGCCTAGCGCACCGCCGACAAGCTCGACAATCGCGCCGATATTGGCATTCCAGCGCCGCAGACCCATACCGATCAGGACCGGGACCAGCAGCACGATGAGCGTCCTGATGATGTTGTCGGCCGGAACGCTGATGCCAAGCCCGGCAGCATAGAGCACGATCAGGAGGGGTATCAGCACAACGCCGAAAACGGTCGAATTGACCGTCATCAGCATCGAGAGGGCCAGATTGCCCTTGGCGAAATAAGTGAAGATATTCGATGTCGTGCCGCCCGGCATGCAGGACATGATCACCAGCCCGATCTTGACCTCCGGACTGAGGGGCAAGGCCAGCGCCAGCAAAAAGCCGATCAGCGGCAGAAAGCCATATTGCGAGACAAGCCCGACAAAAAGTCCGAAGGGCCGCTTCAGCGAACTCCTGAAATCCTGCGGCGTCAGCGCAGCTCCCATGCCGAGCATGATCACGCCCATCATCACGGCCAACAGCGTCTGTTCAAATGCACTGACCATGATCAGGCTGCCTTTTCATGTGCCGGGGAAGACGCCGCTTGCGCGGTGCCTTCTGACCTGAGATTCTTGCGCAGGATTTTGCCGACACTGGATTTGGGCAGTTCCTTGCGGAACTCGACCTGTTTCGGAATCTTGTACCCGGTGAGGTATGTCTTGCAGTGCGCCCTGATCTCGTCCGCCGTCAGACTTTCGTCGAGCGCCACGATATAGGCCTTCACCGCCTCACCTGCGGCACCGTCGGGCACGCCAATCACAGCCGCTTCCAGCACGCCGGGATGCCGTGCGAGACAATCCTCGATCTCGTTCGGATACACGTTGAAGCCCGAAACGAGGATCATGTCCTTCTTGCGGTCAACGATCCGGAAATAGCCGTCGGGGTCCATCGTGGCGATGTCGCCAGTCCTGAAAAAGCCATCCGGCGTCATCACCTTGGCCGTCTCGTCTGGCCTTTGCCAATAGCCCGTCATCACCTGTGGCCCGCGCACGGCCAGCTCGCCAGCCTCGCCCGGCGGCACGGGTTTGCCCT
The DNA here is from genome assembly GCA_031375605.1 of Allobosea sp. Taxonomy (GTDB): domain Bacteria; phylum Pseudomonadota; class Alphaproteobacteria; order Rhizobiales; family Beijerinckiaceae; genus Allobosea. Next base: position 2,457 of record JANMIB010000485.1, read on the forward strand.
CATCGTCCAGAAGCGCGATCTCGGTGGAGGGCACCGGAATGCCGATCGAACCTTCGCGCGCCTTGCCGATCGGATTGCCGGTGACAACGGGCGATGTCTCGGTCAGCCCGTATCCCTCGATCACGTGCGTGCCGGTCATCTTCAGCCAGCGTTCCGCAACCGCGCCATGCAGCGCCATGCCGCCCGCAAAGGAGGCCTTCAGATGCCTTGGCGGATTTTCGGCAAACCAGAACTCGTTCATCAAACCGTTGAAGAGCGTGTTCACTCCCACGATCCATGTAATCCGGTAGTTCTCGAAAGCGCGCTTGAGATTGGCCAGCGGGCGCGGGTTGGGGATCAGGATATTGCGGTTGCCAAGCCAGAAAAACCCCAGCAAATTCAATGTGAAAGCCAGAATATGGTAGGTCGGGATCGCCGTGAGGACAACCTCCTCGCCCTTCTTCACATGCTGCTCGATGAAGGTCATGGTCTGCGCCATGTTCATCACGATATTGCCGTGGGTCAGCATCGCGCCCTTGCTGATGCCTGTTGTCCCACCGGTGTATTGCAGTGCCGCGACAGACATGCCGTCGAGCCCGGCTGTGTAGGTCTCGACAGCCACGGTCCTGGCTTGCCGCGTGCTCTCCCCGGCACTGAGCGCAGCTGGCAGTCTGATGTGCGGAACCTGCACCTGGGGGATCGAACGGTCCCAGAGCTTCTGGACGAGGCCGATCACGCCCTTGACCATGCCGGGCATGAATTCGGCCACGCGGGTCACGATGACATTCGGGATCGGCTGGATCTTGAGCGCTTCAGGCAGCTTGTCGGCGAACATGTCCACGATCACCAGGGCCTTGGGCATGGCATCCTTGAACTGATGGCCCATTTCCTCGGCGGTGTAGAGCGGGTTGACGTTGACCAGCACACACCCGGCCTTGAACACGCCGAAGGCGACGACCGGGATCGGCAAACTGTTCGGTGCCTGCAACGCCACGCGGTCTCCTGGCTCAAGCCCGGCCACCTCGCGCAGATAGACCGCGAACGCGTCGGACATGCGGTCGACCTCGGCAAAGCTCAGATCGCCATACATGCCGTTGGGCATGACCACGGTATAGGCGGTGCGGTCGCCATAAAGCCGGGCTGAAGCGCTCACAAGCTCCGCAATGGTGCGGAACGGCGCGGCATCGATCTCGGTGGGCGCGCCCGCCGGATAGAACGCAAGCCAGGGCTTCGCGGAACTCGCCTGTGTCATTGATCATGCCCCCCAACATTTTTCTTGTTGAAATGGCAGATAGCACACTCACATCAAAGTGCGAGATAACAGAAAAATCATGTGGTTTCGCGTTTCCGGGGCCGGGAGCGGCTCGTCCACGTATGGGTCCGCAGGACGAGATCCAGCGCA
>JANMIB010000490.1:0-1976 GCA_031375605.1 Allobosea sp.
CACCGGTGGCATCAGCCCGATCAGCCTCAGCTGACCAAGTTGCCGGAAGGCCCAGAACAGGATGCCCATCAGCCCGAGCATTGCGACGAAACTGATCGCCCGCATGGCTGCCACAGGGCCAGCAATGGGCGAGAGGGCCTCGACAAGCCTGATATAGCCTCCCTTGACCTGATACATCGGCAACATCGAGACGAAGGCGTCAGCGTCCCGCGCCTGCACGATCCGGTAATGCCCCAGCGTGGTGAGTTCATGCCATTGCGGCTCGGTCACGGAGGCTTTCACCAGGCCATAGGCCTTGGCGTGGATTTGAACCGGATCGGCCTCACCCTGCCGCTCGACGATGACGGCCGTGTAGGCCAGCATGTCCCAATCGGCGATAGGCTTCGCCAGCGCATTCAGGATCACGAGAGCGCAGAATGTCAGATAGAGGAAAACCGACAGCCCCGTCACGAGGCGTGGACGAAGGGCAGGAAAAGGCCCTGCTGATGCCGCGTGCACCGGCACATGCTTTTGCAATTCTGCAGGAAGCTCCATGGTCGTCTTTTCCCAAGGCACGTGTCAGCACGACAGATGACGCTGCTGTCAGTGCTATCATGATCCGGCGTTGCTGTGATGGTGTCTGCAGGCGGTATCTCGCGCTATGGTAAAACCTCAAGGCGATTTCGTGCGGCATGTCAGTGCGGTCCTGCGGGCACAACAAACGGCGGCGCGGTGTTAGCCATGTCCAGTGAATGAGCTTGTGATTCCCGCGTCAATGCTGCGAAAAGTAAGCTCTGGGCGGGGTTTCAAACATGGTGGACTTTCAAAGTGATGCTGTGCCGCATCGGGAGAGGCGAGGGACACCTGTGTCGCTGGACCTCGTCCGTGCCTGTGTCCGTGCCATGCGCCCGCATCACTGGGCCAAGAATGCGCTGGTGTTCCTGCCCATCATCCTGGCACACCAGCTGTTCAATCCGTATCTCGTCTGGTGGTCCTTGCTGGCATTCGCGTCCTTCAGCATAGCGGCGTCCGCCACCTATCTGGTCAATGATCTGGTCGATGTGGAAGCGGACCGCAAACATCCGACCAAGCGGTTCCGGCCCCTGGCAGCAGGCTTGATCTCACCGCTGCAGGCCAAGGCACTGGCCGTGCTGCTTCTGGCCGCCTCATTTTCACTGGCCTTCCTGATGCCGGGGCCAAAATGGTTCATCCTGTGCCTTGCCGCCTATCTTGTGCTCGGCCAGATCTATGTGTTTTATCTCAAGCGCAAGCTCTTGGTTGATGTGCTGGCATTGGCTGCGCTGCACGTGTTGCGCATTCTCGCCGGCAATGCCGCGACGGGGATCGTCCTGTCCTCCTGGCTGCTCGCCTTTGCCATGTTCGTGTTCTTCAGCCTGGCGCTGCTCAAGCGCTATGCGGAACTGCGGGACGCTGGCGATGATGTCGGCCTGCGCGGCGTCGGGCGCGGCTATCAGGCGGGCGATCTTGAAACCTTGTCGCAGATGGGCATTTCCAGCGCACTGGTCTCGACGCTGATCCTTGCGCTCTATGTCGACAGCAAAGCGGTGTCCGGCCTGTATTCCTACCCCCAGCTGATCTGGCTGACGTGCCCGATCGTGCTCTATGTCATGGCCCGCGTCTGGGTTCTGGCACGGCGGGGCGAACTGCCCGATGATCCGCTGATGTTCATGATCACGGATTGGCGCAGCCAGCTGATGGGCCTCATCGCCACCTGCGTGTTCGTCGCCGCGTCCACGCTGTGAGGCACGCCGCCTATACATCATGGGGCGGCCTCGTCGCGCGCCAGAGCGGCAGCACGGATGCGCGGGCCTGGAGCGAGACGCCCTCGCCCGGCCCTGTGCTCGCCTTCGGCAACGGTCGCAGCTATGGCGACAGTTGCCTGATCGACCATGGCACGTTTCTGGACACCTCGGAGCTTGACCGGATCATCAGTCTTGATGCCGACACTGGCCTGGTGATCTGCGAGGCTGGCGTCG
>JANMIB010000508.1:0-5117 GCA_031375605.1 Allobosea sp.
ATTCACCATCCCGGTGTGCCGAGACCATCTGGCCACGGTGCAGCCGGGCGAGGCAGGCTCGTACTGCTATCTGGGGCCGGTGTTCCGGATGCGAAGCGGCGAGGCCGGCGAATTCTGGCAGGCGGGCATCGAGTCTCTGGGCCGTGATGACAAGCAAGCCGCCGATGCCGAAGTGCTGACGCTGACCTGCGAGGCGCTTGGCGAAGCTGGCCTGACACAACCGGACATCAGGCTGGGTGATGTGGCCTTGCTGAAAGCGATCATCCGCAAGCTGAACGTGGCCTCTGCCCCGGCACGGCGCCTGATGCGCGCCGTGAGCGCGGGCAAGGGCACCGGGGCCGTGGCTGCGCTTGACGTGGCCGCGCCCATGGCCAGCGCCGCGCAGGCGGGGCTGATCGCAGCGCTTCAGGGCCAGGATCCCAAGGCAGCCCGCGGCTTTGTCGAAGATGTCCTGTCGATCGCGGGAATCTCGACGGTGGGCGGGCGCACGGCGGGCGACATTGCCAGCCGCTTCCTGGCACGCGCCTCAGAGCAGCAGGACACCTCGCCCGAGGTCAGGGCCATCATGTCGCAGGCGCTGGCGATACAGGGCGATCCGGACGCATGCGCCGCTGCCCTGCGCAAGCTGGCTGCCGCAGCGGAGCTTGATCTCGATGCCGAGCTTGATGCCTTCGAGGCCCGCACCGGCTTCATCGCGGCACGAGGGCTTGATGTCGGCGCGATGCGCTTTGACGCCTCGTTTGCACGGAACCTTGATTATTACACCAGCTTCATCTTCGAGCTGCATGATCCGGCCATGGTCGCAGGATCATCGGTTCCGTCCAAGCCCGTGGCTGGCGGTGGTCGCTATGACACCTTGCTGGGCAAGCTCGGCGCGGCAGAACCCATGCCAGCCGTGGGAGCGTCGATCTGGCTCGACCGGCTCGGGCGCAGACCTTCATGACCGCGGAGGACTTCATGACAATCGTGTCCGATCCGCCGCTGGTGCTGGCCGTCCCGTCCAAGGGGCGTTTGCAGGAAAATGCGTCCGCGTTCTTTGCGCGCGCAGGCCTCGGCTTTGTCCAGCAGCGCGGCGAGCGCAACTATCGTGGCGCGATCAAAGGCCTTGGCGATGTCGAGGTGGCCTTCCTGTCCGCCTCGGACATTGTGGCGCAACTGGCATCGGGCGGGGTGCATCTGGGCATCACCGGCGAAGATCTGGTGCGCGAGCAGATCACCGATGCTGGCAGCACGGTCGAGCTTTTGACCACGCTGGGCTTCGGGCAGGCCAATGTCGTCGTGGCCGTTCCGCAGGCCTGGATCGACGTGTCCACCATGGCTGACCTGGATGACATTGCCGAACAGATGCGCGCTGACCATGGCCGCAAGCTCAGGGTCGCCACCAAATACATCAACCTGACACGGCGTTTCTTCAGCGAGCACGGCATCAGCGATTACCGCATCGTCGAAAGCCTCGGTGCCACCGAAGGCGCGCCAGCCGCAGGCACGGCTGAGATCATCGTCGACATCACGACAACAGGTGCGACACTGGCCGCCAATGGCCTCAAGGTGCTAGATGATGGCGTGATGCTGTCATCGGAGGCCAATCTCGTGGCCTCGCTCAAGGCCGCATGGGGGCCGCGTGCAACACGGGCCGCGCGGGCGATCCTGACCCGAATCGCAGCCGAAGAAGAAGGCCGCACGGTGCACGAGGTGCGGGCGCATCTGGCTGCCACTGACGTTGCGACCACCCAGGCGCTTGCCGATACCATCACGGCGCGGCACGGCGCACGCCTGCCCTTCGGCATGCGCGCTGCTTCGCAGGATGGCACCATCACGATCCATTGTCCGCGCAACGCCTCCTTCGATCTGGTGGCAGACCTGACCGCAGCTGGTGCGACAGATGTGACCATCCGCACGCTGGATTATGTGTTCAGGCAGGAAAACCCGCTGCTGGAGCGCCTGCTCGCGCGCATTTGAGATGTCGGCTGTGTCATCCCCGGCGGCCCACAGGGCCGGGAAGGGGATCCATGATCATCACATTCGCCTCTCAGATATGGATCCCCTTCCCTCGCCTTCTGCTCGCCGGGGATGACACAGAATGCTTTCGTCATTGAGCGGTTGTCTTGTCCGTACACCACCGGTTCATCACCGTGCGTGCACGATGGCAAATGTATCATGGTCATGCGCAAAAGCGCTTTCCACTTCAGCGCGGCATGCTTTATGTTCTGCCCTGTTTTGTGACACACACCGGATTTTTCATGATGTACCGCCACCTTGCCTTTCTTCTGCCGGCGCTCGCGCTTGGTGTGCTTGCACCCCTTGTCGCCACACCGGCAGATGCCCAACAGCCCCGGACGCAGCGCCCGACCAATGATGACGGCCTCGTGCCCCAGCCGCGCCCTGAAAAGCAGTTTCCGCTGGGTGCCTCATGGACCGCCGTGACCGTTGGCGGCAAGCCTGTTGGCGGGGAGAGGCCATCGTTGGTGATCGACGAGCAATTGCGCGCCAAGGGCTTTGGCGGCTGCAACACCTTTTCGGCCACGGCCTATCCGCTGCGCGAACAGGCGCTTGCGGTTGGCCCGGTGGCCGTGACCCGCAAGGCCTGTGACGGCGGCGCTTCGGCCACGGAGCGGGCCTTTCTGGTGGCGCTGCGCGGTGCCCGCAAATGGGATGTGGTGCAGGGCCGGCTCGTTCTCACCGGCGTTGCCGGCGAAATCCAGTTCGAGCGGGCGCTCTGATCTGGTCCGATTCCAACCCACCCTCATCCTGAGCCCGTCGCAGGACGAGCTTCAGCTTGCATACCGATCTGGAACTCCTCGGTCGACAAGCTCAGGATGAGGATCGTGGATGGCCCAAAGCCATCATGAGGTCTGCCTCAACCGGGCGTGAACAGGCGGCCGCCCTCGCCCATCGGCTTCATCTCGATGATGCGGTCGTGCATCGCCTTCAGCGTCGAGCGATGGCCGATCGAGACCACAGTTGTTTCCGGCAGATCGCTGCGCAGCGTGGCATAGATCGCAGCCTCCATCGGCTCATCCAGTGCGGCTGTCGCCTCGTCAAGGAAGAGCCAGTCGGGCTTTGCCAGCAGCACGCGCGCGATCGCCACCCGCTGCTGCTCGCCGAGCGAGAGCACCTGCACCCAGAACGCTTCCTCATCCAGCCTCTCCACCAGATGCGGCAGCTTGGCCGCCTTGAGCGCGGCGATAATGGCCTCATCGCCGTAGTCACCGGCCACGCCCGGATAGGTCACAGCCGCACGCAAGGTTCCGAGCGGCAGATAGGGCCGCTGCGGCAGCAGCATCACGGACTTGGCCGCGGGGGTGGCGATGTTGCCCTCGCCGAACGGCCAGATGCCGGCGATTGCGCGGAACAGGGTTGATTTGCCAGAGCCTGACGGCCCGATCAGCAAGGTCCGCTCGCCCCGGTTTACCGTCAGCGCGCTGGTCTTCACGATGGGCAGATTGCCCGGCAAGGTCAGTGTGAGATCCCTGATCTCCAGATTGTCGCCAGATGAGGCCGGGTGGGCGATCTTGCTGTCAGCCTTGATGGTTTCGGCCTTGAGCATCGACGCGTCGAAGCTGGACAGGCGATCCACCACGGCCTTGAAATCAGCCAGCAGCGAATAGCGGTCGATGAAGAAGGACAATGCGCCATCCACACGCGCAAATGCCCCGCTGGTCTGCTGCAGGACGCCCAACGTGATCTGCCCGGCGAAGTAGAACGGCGCGGTGATCACATAGGGCACCACGGAGTTGGAAGAGCCGTAAAGCTGAATGAAGGCCGAGAGCCATTTCTGCACCCTGACAATATCGAAGAAGTTGCGGATGACCTCCCGGAATTGCACGCTCAGCCGCTTGTTTTCAGCCTTTTCGCCCCCCAAAAGGGCAATGGGCTCGCCATATTCACGCAGACGCGCCAGGCCGAAACGGAAGTCGGCTTCATAGACCTCCTGCCGGAAGTTGAGCCTGATGAGGCGCTTGCCGATGAGATGCGTCACCAGCGTGCCGACAGCGGCATAGAGCAGCGCGATCCAGAACAGCAGACCGGGAATCTTCGTATCGAGGCCTGGCAAGGTGAGATTTGCCGACAGGCCCCACAGGATCACCGCAAACGAGACCAGCGATGAAATCTGCTGGATCATCGAGATGGTCAGCGAATAGGTCGTCTCGATATATTTGCGGATGTCTTCGGAGATGCGCTGGTCCGGGTTGTCGATCCGCGTCTCGCCGAACTGAAGCCGATAGTGTGTGCCATCCTCAAGCCAGCGCCCGAACAACTTCTCGGTCAGCCATGAGCGCCACCTGATCTTGAAGGCTGAGACGATCAGGAACTCGATGAAGTTCGAGGCGATGAGCACCGCCACCAGCGGCACCCAGACCTGGTAGAGCAGTCGCCAGAATTCGGGGCCATTCTTGGCCTGGATCGCATCGAACCAGTCGCGTCCCCAGAATGACAGCGTCACGGAGATCCAGACTTGCCCAAGATTGATCAGGATGATGACGGCCAGAAGCCCCATGGCCATCCACTTCACCGAAAAGGTGAAAGGCTTGCCAAATCCCATGTCGTAGCTGGCGCGCTCGTCAGTGGCGAAATACTTGTCCGTGATGCCGACAATCTGGCGCATCACCGGGATTCGGCTCATGCCAAAGGCCAGATGCGCGAAAGCCGCAGCGGTGAAGGCCGTCAGCGGCGGCGGAACATAGGACGCCCAGCTTGCCGGAAACAGCGGCTGCAGCGCGATCAGGCCAATCAGGCCAATATAGCCGATGGCGTAAAACACGATGAAGAAGCGCAGGAACGGACCGACGCTGCGGCTGAAGACCAACGCCGCCGTCATGGCCACACCGGCCAGCGCCACATAGAGCGGCACCCCGCCGAACAAGCCGCTGCCCGTGGCACCCACAAGGCCCGCGGCCGAGGCAAGGCCCGACAAAATGATCAGAATGTTCATGAGATTCGGCCCGGAGCGTTGCATCGCCGCTGTTAGAGCGTGGAATGAGCGCTTTGTGAACTGTTCAATGCATATCGGCGAGAAAGGCGCGGTCACGTTCCGTCGATTGGGTGATCAATCACCCAATCAAGGTGTCGGGCCAACATGCACCAAGTATCGGCGTGATGGCCTTCTCCCCTTGCGG
>JANMIB010000524.1:0-1706 GCA_031375605.1 Allobosea sp.
CCTGTTCAGCCGCACAGAGGGCGAGATCGGGATACGGTCAGACTGGTCCACACATTCATTCAGCTCGAGCCTGCGCGGCGGCTATTCGTATTTTCCGAACCAGCGCGATGCCAGCCGCCCCGATGCAACAGGTGTCGCCAATCTCAGGCTGAACCTCACGCGTGACACGAACATCGACATCGACGGGCGCCTGTCACTCGACACCCAGAGGCCGGGCTCGGTGAATTTCAACGCGCAGGCAACCGAACGGCCCAATGTCTATGGTTATGGCGCGTCCGCTGGCGTGACGCAGCGCTACAACCGGCTATCGCTCAACCTGCGCGGTGCCGTGGACCGCACCAGCTATGACGATGCCCGCGACACGCTGGGTAGCCTGATCCAGCAGAGTGACCGCAATGTCGTGCAATATGGCGCGCGCGTGCGCGCAGGCTATGAGATGTCGCCCGGCCTGCAACCCTTTGTCGAAGTCTCGACCGATACCCGCGTGTTTGATGATAAGGTGGATTCCAGCGGCTTCCGGCGTTCGTCGAACGGCCTAGGTGCGAGAGTAGGCTCGACCTTCGAGATCAGCCGCCTGCTGACGGGCGAAGCCTCGGTCGGCTACCAGCAACGCCAGTATGATGATCCGCGCCTGAAGGAATTGCGCGGCCTGGTTGGCGATGCCTCGCTGATCTGGGTCGTCACACCGCTGACCACAGTGACCTTGCGCGGCGCGACGGAGTTGGCCGACACGACGGTGGCGGGGGTCTCGGGTTCGGTCAACCGGCGCGTCGGGCTGGAGGTGGCTCATGCATTGCGCCGCAACTGGACCGTCACCGGCTTTGCCAACGCTTCCCGCGCGGCGTTCGACGGCATCAAGCTGACAGAGGACACCTATCAGGTCGGCCTGCGCACCGAATACAAGCTGACCCGGACCACATCAGTCAGGGCCAGCTTCACCCATGAGCGCCTCAAGTCGACCAATTCCGGCGCAGATTACACCGCCAACATCTTCCTGGTGGGCTTGCGCCTGCAGCTTTAGCAGAAGCCCCCGCGCATTTCCGGAGCCATGGACCCTCGGGCTTGACCCGAGGGGGAATGGAATCCTGAATCCAGACATTGTGTTGCGTGAAGCGCGCCTTTCAGGCCGCCATCAACCTGGCGAGCTCTGCCTTGAGATCGGCGGCAAGCTCGGGGCGATCCAGGGCATAGGCAACATTCGCTGTCAGGAAGCCGATCTTCGAGCCAGTGTCATAGATGTTGCCATCAAAGCGCATGGCGAAGAACGCTTCCATGGCAGCCAGTTTGATCATCGAATCGGTCAGCTGGATTTCTCCGCCCGCACCCTTCTCCTGTTCGGCCAGAAGCTTGAAGATCGATGGCTGCAGGATGTAGCGCCCGGTGATGTGCAGGTTTGACGGCGCGGTGCCCTTTGGCGGCTTCTCGACCATCCGGGTGATCTGCGAAACCTTGGCCGCGCGGTCCGCGACACCGACGATGCCGTACTGGTGGGTCTGGTCATCCGGAACCGGCGCCACGGCGATGTGGTTGCCGCCATGCTCGTTATAGGCTTCGATCATCTCGGCCAGGCAGCCCTTGCCGGAGGTGTGGTGCAGCATGTCTGGCAGCAAAAGGGCAAACGGCTCATCACCGATGATGTCGCGCGCGCACCAGACAGCATGACCGAGCCCCAGCGGGGCCTGCTGGCGGGTGAAGCTCGCACCGCC
>JANMIB010000006.1:0-3355 GCA_031375605.1 Allobosea sp.
GATGGCGGGCCGCTCCTGTTCGGCGCGCAGCGAGCACAGATCGTTCGAGATGCGTTCCGGCAGCATCGGCACGACACGGTCGGGAAAATAGACCGAATTGCCGCGCACCAGCGCCTCGCGGTCCAGTGCCGATGCCGGCCGGACATAGGCTGACACATCGGCGATGGCGACGGTGAGGATGAAGCCGCCTGCATTGTTCGGATCATCATCGGGCGCGGCATGCACGGCGTCGTCATGATCCTTTGCATCTGCCGGATCGATTGTCACAAGCGGCAGCGCACGCCAGTCCTCACGCCAGCTTTCAAGGCCCTTTGCCGTTACAGGCTTCACGGCTTCTACTTCGGCGATGGCTGCCGCGCTGAACTCCTGCGGAATGCCATGGGCATGGATCGCGATCAGGCTGATGGCTTTTTCGGAGTTGAGCGAGCCCAGCCGTTCGTTGATGCGCCCGCGCGTAAGTCCGACATCAGCGCGCCCAAATCCGGCATGGCCAGATCCTGACCTGTGAAGCGCCACTGTGACCAGATCACCATCTTCAGCGCCGTTTTCGTCACCGCTCTGGATCAGCAATTCCTTGTCGCGGCTTTTCTTGTCGACCGAGACGACACGCCCACCGCCTTGCGGATAGGCTCGGTAGACACCGATCACGGAAGGTTTGGATTTTGCGATGATCTTGAGTGTCCGCGCCTCGTAACTGTTCTCCCCGCGCGCGTGCAGCTTCGCCAGCACTCGCTCTCCCACACCGGGCACAGGCGTTCCTGGCAGGCTTTTTCGCGGCGTCGTCACGATGATGTGCGGTGCTGGTCGCTTGTCGTCCCACTCGGCAGGCGTGGCAATCAGTTCGCCATCCTTGTCCCGTCCCGTGATGTCGATCAGCAGCACGGGCGGCAGATCGCCGGACTGTTCACGGCGCTTTTTCGGCACATCACTTTCCGCGTCGAGTTCACGCAGCAACTGCTTGAGCCACATACGCCCGCCCTGTGGCAGAGAAAACGCCCGCGAAATCTCGCGTTTGCCAACGGCACGGCCAGCCTGGCGTTCGTCGTCGATGAAACGGACAATGTCTTCGCGAGAGGGGAATGGAGTGGTTTTCACAGCCGTGGTCTTGCATGTTTGGGTGGCGCGGGGAAGGGCGCTTGCGCCATCTCACCCCTTCCGGAACGGCTGTGTCACCAACTTGTCGAGGCGCTGTTCTGAAATATCGCGAAATTCGTCCAGCCCCACGACCATGCCGTCATAACCTGCCGCGGGGCGATGGGCATAGGTGCCGAACAGCCGGTCCCAGATCGCCAGGTTGAAGCCGAAATTGCTGTCTGTTTCGGCGCGCTGCGTGGAGTGATGGATGATGTGCATCTCAGGTGTGACCACGAACCAGCGCAGGACGCGCTCGATGCTCTCGGGCAGGCGCACATTCGAGTGGTTGTAGAGCGCCATCCCGTTGAGCACGATCTCGAAGATGATGACCGCGCCCGGTGGAACGCCCAGAATGATGATCAGCGCGGCTTTGGTTGCCAGCGACACGATAATCTCGACGGGGTGGAAGCGGAAGCCGGATGTCACGTCCAGCTCCGTATCCGCGTGGTGCATGCGGTGAACCCTCCAGAACACCGGCAGCCTGTGAAACATCACATGTTGCGCATAGACCATGAGATCAAGCGCAATGAAGCCGACAATGCCCGCCGCCATGGATGGCAGGCCAAGCAGCGGAAACAGGCCGTAGCCTTGGCCCTGTGCCCAGATCGCCACGCCCACGGCAGAAGCCGGGAACACGATGCGTGCCACGACAATGTCGACTGCAAAGATACCCAGATTGGCCGGCCAGCGCACGGCGCGGCCCTGTTTCGCATCGCGCCAGGGATCAAGAAATTCCCACAGCGCCATCGCGCCAAAGACGGCGAAAAAGATCGCCAGTCGGATGCTGGCTTCGCTGAAGCCGAAGAATGATATGCCTTGTGTCATCTTACTCATGTGGCCAGCATTGGCGCGAGCGTCAACCAGACACGATGTCTCGCCGCATTTTGCATCTGCAAGCCAGTTTCGCGCGTATACCAGAGGACGCAAACAGGATGTGTGAGGTCGCACAGATGATGACAACAGTGCTCGACAGACGGACATTCCTCACGATAGCGGTTGCTGCACTCGCAGGTTCTGGCCCGGCCTATTCCGTCGGTGCCAGGTCAACAGCCTTTGACCATACATTCGAGGGCATCGAGGGTGGCAGCATCCAGCTTGGTGACTATCGCGGCAAGCTGCTGATGGTGGTCAATACCGCTTCTCGCTGCGGCTTTGTCAACCAGTACGCCGGTTTGCAATCCCTCTGGAACCGCTACCGTTCGCGCGGTCTGACCATCATCGGCGTCCCCGCCAACGATTTTGCCGGGCAGGAGCCTGGATCAAACGACGAAATCATGGGCTTTTGCTCCTCCACCTTTGGCGTGACATTCCCGCTGGCGGCAAAGACCAGCGTGCGGGGTGACAACGCCCATGCGTTTTACCGTTGGGCCGCCGAGCAGCGGCCAAACGACATCCCACGCTGGAACTTCCACAAGTACTTGATCGGGCGGGATGGCCGCATCACGGCGGTGTTCCCCACTTCGGTCGAGCCGACAGACGCGCGCGTCATCATCTCCGTTGAGCGTGCTTTGCTGGTCAGTGGGTAAATGGTTCGTCATGCAAATCGTTGTCACCTGTGACTTGTCACAGGTGACAACATTCCTCGCACAAGCTCGGGCGCGCAGTCGCGCTTGCCACCGATCAATCGGTCAAGTCCGATTGATCGATGGTATTTTGTGTTAATTGGCCCGCTTGCTCGCCAGTTCAGCGCCAGCTTTCAGGCTGCGCAACTTCTCCCAGGCGATGTCCGGATCGACGACGCCGAAGCCCGCGAAGGTTGAGAAGCCGCAATCGGTGCCCGCGATCACGCGCTCCCTGCCCACGATGTTGATGTAGCGCTCAAGCCGCTGCGCCACCAGTTCGGGGTGCTCGACGAAGTTGGTGGTGGAATCGAGACAGCCGGGGATCAGCACGAAATCATCGGGTGCCTTGATCTCGCCCCACACGGTCCATTCATGCGCATGGCGTGGGTTGGCCCCCTCGAACAACAGCCCGCGCGGCTTTCCCTTCAGCACTGCAGGCAGCACCTTTGCAAGGCTGATGTCGCGGGTGTGCGGGCCTTCGTAATTGCCCCAGCAGATGTGCATGCGCACCCGGTCGCCCGGCACATTGCGAAGGCCATGGTTGAGCGCTTCGATATGCACTTCCGCCCGTTTCACGAACTCGTCTTCGCTCATGTCGCGATAGAGCATGTGACGGCCAAGTCCCAGATCGGGCGCATCGATCTGCAGGATCAGCCCCG
>JANMIB010000008.1:0-1894 GCA_031375605.1 Allobosea sp.
CGGCTGCTGAGCCTTCGCCAACGCTTCGATGCGCGCGGCCAGCATGTCGATCTGTTTTTCGATGGCCGCTGGCCCGCGTGCCGAAAGGTGGTCGATCTGGACGGACAGGCGTTCGACGCGCTGGGCCAGTTCATCCGACCCGCGATCGGACAGATCATCCAGCTTGATGGCCAGCGCCTCGATGCTGCGCGCCAGTTCAAGCGATTCAGGTTGTGTGCGCTGGGCCAGATGGTCGAGCTTTTGTGACAGAAGCGAGAGCTGCGTCCGGTCGCTTTCGCCCATGGCATTGGCAGGCACGCTCTGCATGGTTGTCGCAACGACATCGAGCTGATGCATGATGCGCTGCAAAAGGCCATGCCCGATGCCGTTCGCTTCGCGGGTTTCGCGCATGAGTGAGGCGCGCATGTCCTCGATGGCATTCTCCACATCGCCCGTCGGGTTGGGCCGGGACATTTCATCCCTGACCCGCGAGATGTCCTGTGCAAGTGCGGAAATTTGACCCGACAGATCCTCGATGCGCGGTGCGGCGCTGTTCCGGCTCAACGCGTCCTTCAGCCCCGTGAGTTCATGCACGGCTGAAGCAAGCAGCTTTGGCTCGTGCGCCGTTGCGGCAAGATCCTCGATCCGGCTTCCGAGCTTGTGGATTTCGGTCTCGATCCGGCCAAACCGGTCGCCCGGATCAAGGGACTGTAGCCTGCCGAGTTCAGCTTCGATCCGCGCCAGAGGGCGTACCAGCTCCTGCATCGGCGAGGTTGCAGGGCGTTGGTCGAGCCGCTGGTCGAGCCGCTGGCCCAGCTCGCGGATGCTCTCCTCGAGCCGCGCTGAAGCGGGCGCAGCAGAGAGGCCTGCAATCTCGGTGCGCAGTTGCGCAAGGTCGGCCCTGATGACATTCATCAAGGGCGTGATGTCGGCCCGGCGCTCACCGCTGCGGCGTTCGATGTGCTCGTCAGGGCCAGCCCTGTCGCCACGCCCCGCAGATTCGGACATGGCCGGCTGCCGTGCAGGTGTCCGGTCAAGCTCGCGCTGGCGCACCTGGATGTCCGAAATGGCGTGGGCCAGGGTCTCGCGGGAGAGGATGCCCGGACGGGTGGTTGCAGGGCTGCGCTCGGTCAAGGCGCGCGCTGCGGGCTGGGTCTGCGCTGGTTCCTGCCCGCGCCGCTCCACATCCGCAACCCGCGAGCTGACGGTCTTGATCGCATCGGCGATCACGCTTGTCGCGCGCTCCTGCCGTTCGGCTGATGCTCTCTCGGCTGCAGCCATGCGGCCTTCGGCCTTCTCGATCCAGCCGACGATGGATTCGATCGCGCTGGTTGTCTTGGTCTCTGTGTTCCTGGTGCGGGACTCAAGTTGCGCTGCGTGGTTGAGCAGGACATCGAGATCGTCGTGACGGGTCGCGGCCGGCCGGGCTGCTGTGCTGGCTCGTTCCATCGCCGCCCTTGAGCCGGATTGGCCAAGTCTGTGCAGGCGGGACTGGATGTCGGACACCGATGGATGATGATCAGGCTCGGGCGGCGCGCGGCGCGCCTCCTCGCGGATGACATGCTCAAGCCAGTCGCTGACCGTCATGCCCGCGCGGCGCGCCGCATCGCGCGCAGCCTCGCGTGTGTCGGCATCGATCCCCTTGACGCTCCAGGGCAGATTGGTCGCCATCTGTCACTCGCCACGGGGCGCAACGTGATTGCCGGATTGGGAAGGTGCGCCCCGATTCTGGCAGCTTCCCGCCGGGAGGCCAGGTTCGCGGGCTTTTTGTCCTGAACAGACGAATCGCAAGCGCACCAGAGCGAGGGCCCGGTATCGCCACTTTTTTCGTGTTATGGTAAACACATCGTTAAGAGATGTTGAATTTCAGTTACCCGCAGGTCACTTGGCGTTTGCCGACTACGAAAAATGTTAT
>JANMIB010000019.1:0-16935 GCA_031375605.1 Allobosea sp.
CACGCCGCGCGTGTTGTTGACACCGATGCTGTCGGTCATCGTACCGCCGACACCGCGGGCATGCATGAAACCGAAGGAATCGGTCGCAGCCACGTTGCGGAAGCTGCCGTCCAGGCCTTCGGAATGCCATGTCCAGGCAAAATTCGTGGTCTGGTGCGCGACCGAGTTCATGACCTTCATGCCGATGTCCGCGCCATAGGCACCGACATTCGCCGAATTCAGCGTCGTGCCAATCGCGTTGTTGTCGGTGGCGTGGTTCACGCGCTCGGCGTAAAGGCCATCGACCGTGGTGCCGGTGGAGCTGACCGAATGGACGGCGGTGCCGGTCATGAAGCCGCTTGCCGTCATGTTCTTGACGACAACGTCCTTCACGAGGGTATTCACTCCATTTCCGATATTGATGGCACGCGAAGAACCATCACGGATGGTCATGTCCTCAATCACCGCGTCGATGGTGTTCCTGATCTGGACGAGAGGCTGTGTCCAGCCTTTTGGCTGATCGCCGATGATCGTTCCGTTCTTGACGACGAAGTCGCCGGAATTAATCTCGCCGGCACGCACGTTCGTCACATACTTGTCGGCATAATGGAGCTTGCCTTCGAAGGTAACGGTTGAACCGCTGACCGAGGCGACCTTCATCGCTTCGCCAAGGCGGGTCGGCGTCACACCATCATCGAGCCTGTCGCCCGGAAGGCGGTCATCCGCCACGACCTTGATCCAGTCACCGACCTTCACGGTTGAGGGCAACGTCGAGAATGTCACCGTGGAGCGTCCATCGACCGTCTCAGCCAGCGAGACAGTACGGGCGATGTCATTGCCGCCCTGCGCCCGGATGACGCCGACATTGGCCTCCTGCTTGAGCGAGGAACCGTTCAGGTCAATCGTGATGTCACGATTGGCGACATCTACGCTCAGGCCGCTTTTGATCGAAACAACTTCGTTCGTTGCAAGAACAATTGTACCGCCACTCTTAAGGCTGTTGATTGCATTCTGTATATCAGATTCAGTAGCGCCAATTTTCATAATGATGGTGGTCATTTTCAGCCCCTGAGTGTTCATATTCAGAGGACAATACTATGCCCGTATTGAGGTCAGGTTCAATTTGGCCTTAAAGTTTCTTCATTCATATTCAGGTTCGTTTAACCACGATAACGGGGTTTCAAGCGCCGTGTTCGGCAGTTGGCGTCAAGCACCTGCAACCTGATCTGGCGTCACATGTTTCAGTTGAAATGCTTGCGGAAGCGGAGAAACGGCTTCTCGACGAACATCCATGACAGCTTCGCGAAGAGCAGCGTCAGGATGATTGACAGGCTGGCGATGACCGCCACCCTTGAAACAGCCCCCAAGCCTTGGATGTGGGGCATCAGGACGAACATCAGGGCTTGCGAGATCGGGAACCCATACAGATAAAGCCCGTAGGACAGGTCGGATTTCAGCATGTTGTCAAACCAGCGGAACGAACAGCAGCCGAGGTAGACCGTGACGTAAGCCAGCGGAATACTGGCGGCGACATCCGATATGCGGAACAATGTGAGTGCATAATATGAAACCGCTGCTGCCACGAAGAACGGCAGGCTGAAGCGCACACGGCTTGAGAGCGCCATGAAGACTGCACCGAGGGCGAACAGATAGACGATGTAAGACACCGTGTATCTCGTCGTGTTGGCCCGCACGGGCACGTCAAACACCAACTCACCCACCCCAAACCAGACAAACCCGCCCATGGCCGCGATGATGGCGGCCAGGGGCAGACGGTTGCGAAACATCCACATCAGGAGGGCGAGCAGCGCGTAGCAGTAGAACTCGGGCGGCAGCGTCCACAGATTGATGTTGACGATGTTCGGGAATGGATTGGTCTGGAAGACTCCCGGCAACTCGAAATGCACCATGCCGACGATGTTGAGGAAATAGGTCCAGAACTTCGGATCGCTGAAATAGAGGCCCAGGCTTAGCGTCGTGACCAGTGGCCCGAGCACGAGGGCCGACAGCGTTACCTCCGTCGTCAGCGCAGGCGCGATCCTCAACAGCCTCAAGGCCAGGAATGGCTTGACGTCGCGCACGCGCACGGCGCTGCCAAAGACAAGAAATCCGCTCAGGACGAAGAAGGCTCCCACCAGCGAGAACAGGCCCGGTCGCAACAACTCCACCACGAATTGCTCCATCGTGAGTTGGGACGTGTGCGCAGCGACCGCGCCCTTGTGTTCGGCTGCGTTGATGTTCAGGCCGACCACGATGACGTAGCTGTGGAAGATGATGATGATGATGGCGAGTGCATGGCGCAGGAAGAAGAAGCCGGGAGCTTGCCCGCCATTGTCCGACATCACGGATTGAATGTTCTTCATCGGGGTGCGCCTCGCAGGAATCGCGCCTTATGCCGTGCTTCCGCCATCGACGGTCATGATCGCGCCGGTGACTTTCGCTGCACCGTCGCTCATCAGGTAGCTGACCGCGCCTGCAACATCATCCGGTGCGGCCAGACCCAGCGGTGCGCGGCGGCGGATGCTGTCCAGTCGCTCACCTTGCAGCCCTGATGTCATGGCGGTTTCCATGTAGCCTGGAGCGACGCAGTTCACCGTGATGTTCCTTCGCCCAAGTTCGCGCGATAGCGACCGGGTGAAGCCTTCCATGGCGGCCTTGCTGGCGCCGTAAACGGACAATCCGCTGAAGCCCGTGCGGGCAATGATCGACGAAATATTCACGATGCGGCCCGTGCCGCGCGAGAGCATGGCACGCGAGAGATATTTCGTCAGGATGATTGGTGCGAGGACATTGGTTTCGAGAACACGGCCGATGTCGCTGACGTGCATGGTTCCCAGAACGCCATCAAGGCCCACGGCGGCGTTGTTGACGAGGCCATACAGGCCCGGCAGCTCCTTGGCCCAGTCACGCGCGATGTCAGGCAGGCGGGCCGTCTCAGACAGATCAGCCACGCTGAAGCGGGCGGCCCCAGGAAAGCGCTGTTCGAGAGCTGTGAATTCTTCCGTCTTCGCCCGGCTCACGCCAACGACAGCATAACCATCGGCAAGCAATCTTGCGCAGATGGCGAGGCCAAGTCCGCGTGAGGCGCCTGTCACAAGCACTGTTTTCATCATGACATCTTTCGCATCGTCTTGCCTGAAGCCTCAAGAGGAACCTCGGCAAGCAGCCTGACATGCGCAGGCCGGGCTTCCGGCGGCAGGTGCTCCCTGCAGAATCGCATCACGCTTCGCTTCAGTTCGGCAGGGTCAAGGTCAGGCCGGGCGGCCACGACACTGAGTGAAAGCAAATTCCCGGCAATGGAGCTGCGCATGGCTTCCGCCCTTGCGAATGACACATCAGGATGGTCGAGCACGATGCGTTCCACATCCTCAAGCTGTACCTTTGCACCACCGATGTTGGCGCGGAAGTCATCGCGTCCGCGGAACATCACCCTGTCGCCCACCTGTTCGACCCTGTCGCCTGTCCGGTAATGGCCATTGCTGTCTGTTTGTGTGCCGCCTGGTGGAGCCATGCCGGCTTGCAAGGGCTTCAACAGAAGCTCCCCGCCATCAATCCGGATCGAGACACCTGACGGTGGATCGGTGAGATAGGAAGCGGGAAAACCGGCCTTGCCATCCTTGACGGCAAAGCCGACGCCAGCCTCGGTGGAGGCATAGATATGGGTGAGGCGGGCCTGTGGAAAACGCTCGCCCAAGGCCTTGAGGACAACCTCGTCGGCAATCTCGCCACCAAGGGTGATCTGCCGGAGATGCAAATGGCGGGAGGCTTGTGTCATCAGGATGCTGCGCCACATGGTCGGGGTGGCTGAAAGATGCGTACAGCCCGCAGCCGTCAGAAAGTCAATCCGGGCGTCAATCCTGTCACCCGCAGAGGGGACAGCCAGTGTCGCTCCGCCCAGAACGGCCTGAAGCACGACCTGCATGCCTGCAAAACGGCTAGGTTCGTAAAGCAGCCCCCAGATGGCAGGCGTGGCGCTTCGCGAGGGATCAGCCCGCCGCACGGTTCTGGACAGCCCTTGAAGTGTATGCCGGACTGCCTTCGGCACGCCAGTCGTGCCGGAGGTCGTCATGATCCAGCATGTCTCAACGGCGGGGCGGGTGCCGGGAGACGATGGCGCGACCAATTCGTCAGGACGAACGCATTGACCGACATCGTCACGGTCGCTGACCAGCACCATGCCGGGGAAAGACGACAGAAGTTGCCGGATGTGCGGCAGGCCAAGCGTCGGCGACAGCAGCAGTATCTCGTTGGCTGTGCCATCAAGCGCAAACAGTGTCCTGACGAGATGAACCGGCGATGCCATGGACACCGCGAATGTGCCCGGTGGATCGAAAGCCCGGCTGACGACGAGATTTTTCAGCTCGGTTGAGGTCAGCGCGCCAGCCGGTGACAACATCACGACATGCGCCGGATCAAGCGCCGCAAAGCCCAAGTCGCCGGACAGGGTCATGGGCGGGGCGCGTGCGCTTCGTAAAAGGCGACGAACTGGCCAAAGGTTTCGGGGTAAAAGGCTTCGGTTGCCTGCGTGAACGGATCGAACCCGAGTTCCTCGTCAAGCCGAGCCACCAGGATCGCATATCCCAGACTGTCGAGCCCTGCATCCAGCAGAACGGTGTCAGGCGTCAGGACGGGTGGCTCCCCGGTTTTCTGTTCCAGCCAGATGTCATTGAAAACGGCGGAAATCTTCGGGCCTAAAATGGTCACGTGCTTGGTATCCTTAACTTTCAGCCCAAAGGAAAATGGTCAGCGCCTGTATCGGAGCGGGTCGGTCGTATCACGCGGTGCGGACGCGCACACCCCAGTTCGTTGTCATCACATTGCGTTCGACTATGCGGGCCGGGTTGCCCAGCACCACCGAGCCGTCCGGAATGTTCGTCATCACGACCGACCCTGCTCCGATGATGCAATTGTCGCCGATCGTGATTCCTGGCAGGACAAGCACATTGCAGCCGATGAAACACTGTTTCCCGATACGCGTTGTCTTGTGGGCCTGGCCGACCCAGTCATGTGTCAGGATTGCTGAGCCGAAGGCGATGGCTGTATATTCACCGATCTCGACGCCCTTCGGATTTGACTTGTCGAGCTTGGCTCCGAGCGAGATGATGCAGCCGCTGCCGATCTTCATGCCCCAGAAACGGTTGTAGAACTGCCGGATGGCCTCAACGACCAGAAGACGCGTCCTGTTGCGGATTTCAACGATAATACGGAGGGTCATCGCTTGATCATTGAATTTGTCATCTGCCTGGAACAGAAATGAGCATCTCGAAATGGCAACGTTGCCGCCGTGCCGACGACGTCTTCATGCAATCAAGGTGCCTTGTGACACATCCCTTTATCGTCGACAAGGCAGCGGTGACGGCCCGAATGACCGTGCCGGGTGACCAATCGTTGCAAATGGCACGGGGCCGGGCAGGTGCTTTCAAGAAGCCTCATGTCCGGATGGATGGCTTTGACAGGTACCAGGCGGGGATCGTGTGATGGCATCGTCACCTGTGCTCCTCAGGCCGGGCGCGCGCATGGTCGCCGTTGGCGACAGCGGCACGCAGTTCAATGCTGCTGCCAGCTTCGCCGTCCTTTGCGGATCGAAAAGCACGCCGATCGTCTCTCCACTTGTGCCCGGCACGGGTTACAGGACAGGCGATCTCCTGACCGTTGCCGGCGGCAGGGGCCAGATGGCTCCTTGCCAGCTTCGCGTCACGGCTGTGACCGGGCCGGGGCGGGTCAGCGCAGTCGAGCTTGTGAGCTTCGGCATCCATGCCATCATGCCGCCAGCGCGAGGAGCGCTGACCGAGGGCGGCAGCGGCAGTGGCTGCACGGTGAACTTCAATGTTCTCGTGACGAGTGCCGGATCAGGCTACCGGGCCGGTGATGTGGTGTCGGTCCAGAGTTTCATCACCGACGAGCCAGCGACCTTGTCGGTGCAGGCCGTAACAGCCAGTGGCGGCATCACGCGTGTTTCGATACTTCAGCACGGCCTGTATCGCTATGTGGAAGGAAGCGTGGATTATCCGCTGGCCGGCGGCTCCGGCTCCGGCGCATTGATCCGCACATCTGCAGCCACCACCACCGCGTTGCCTGCTTCCTATGGAGCCATGCTCGAATACCGCCAGGGCGGGCAGATTTCATGGGCACGCGGACATGATCCCAGGTTTGTCCACGAGATCTGGCTCGATCCACGCGCCACAGGCGCATTGCGCGCCAGCGCCTTCGGGGCCACGACGGCACAGGCCACTGGGAATCCCTACTTTTCAGGTGCCAATCTCGGTCTCTCCGGCGATACGGCTTCCGGCGCTGCAAAACGCCGCAAGGCGGTCATCGGCACCGGGGCTGAGATCGTGCGCTATGCCGCCGGAGCCAATCTGGGCACCACTGACAATGCCGTCGCAGTGGTGACGGCGCGCATCGCCGAGGAGGTCAGAGCCTTCAGGCAAGCGGGGCGGGCCGTGATCCTGTCCACCATTCACCCGCGCAGTGCAGGCATCCGCAGCGGGCAGGCAGGTGGCCTTGCGACCATTGCAGGCTCCTCACTGGTCACGCTCACGTTGCCCGGCCATGGTATGCGCCCCGGCCAGATCGGCGGCGATATCCGGATACAGGCACAGGAGAGGGTCGGCGGCATCCAGTTCACCGGCCAGATCAGGCGTACGGTTGCCGATGCACGCGGCACTGCAGATGAGCTGGTCGTGGAGATGATGGACCAGGTTGCTTCGGCGTCTGCGTCCGGTGGCGGGCGCGTTGTCGTCAACAGGCTTGGGCCGGGCCACCAGCTCGGGTTCCTTCCAGGTGATCCGCGCTGGCGGCGCTATTACGAGATCAATGCCTGGATCAGGGCCAACGCGTCCCGGCTCGGGGCCGTGCTTGAAGACCCGTGGGACGATCTGAGGCATCCTTCGCCGCCGTCGGGCGAGGCTGGCGAGGCGGATGTGGCAGTGCTTCGCGACGGCGCGCATCTGGCGGCTGTGGGTGGCTTCCGCGCGCAGAAAAGCGCTGCTGAGGCGATGGCCAGAATCGTCGCCAAAGGAATATGGTTCGATCCTGATCCCCGCGCTGCCAACCTGCTTGAGAGGGGCTCGTTCAGAGGCACCGATGGTGTCACGGGGCTTGGGGTGTCTGGTCGTGTCGCAACAGGCTGGCAGGTGTCCAACATCAATGGCGCTGGACAGGCAGTCATCGTCAACGTGTCGGTGGAGCCAGCCGCGAACGCTGACCGCGCGGTCCTTGTCTTGACATGCGTCTCCTCTGGTGGCGGCGCGGCTGGTACTGTGAACAACATCCGTCTAGCACCTGTCACGCCTCCCGTATCCGGATTTGTCCCGGCTGACTGGCTTCAGGGGTTCTTCGAGATCGAACATATCGCGGGTGGTCCGGGTGTTTCCGTCAGCGCCGCACTCGGCAGTGGCAACCTGTTTTCTCCGAACATCTCGGTGCGTGATCTCAGCGGCCAGACGGGCGAAACACCCGTCAGAGGTGCCCATCGCCGCTGGCTGATCACGCCGCGGATGCAGGCTGATCGCCGCCCCGACATCAAAGCCCAGCTCGATCTACAGGTCAGGGCCGACATCGCCGGAACAACGGTGCTGAAGGTCAGCGCGGCCATCCTGAGGAAGGTCGGCAGCCCGGTCACGGAATTCCCGTGGTCGGCCTGAAGTCCGCATGGTCGCCAGTTTCCAAGCCTGGACGGGTGCCGTGCCCGACAGGCATCTTCTTTTCAGCGTTCCCTGAAGGCGCGCAGGATCTGGTCGTAGATGGGCCGGAACAGATACGAGATCGGCGATCTGTCCTCTGTCTTGATGAACACATCAGCCGGCATGCCGGGCTGCAGGCGGGGCATGCGCGCTGCCAGCAGCGCCTCCTTGGGGGCATGCACGCGGCCCACGAAGAAGCGCGGCATCTGCACTTGCGCGGGATCGACGACAATGTCCGGCGAGATTGTGGTCAGGATACCATCGATGCCGACCAGCGTGGTCTGGTTTGCTGCAGCCAGGCGGATGGATGCTTTCTGCCCGATGGCAAGCTGGTCGATGTCACGCGGCTGGATGCGCACCTCGAAGGTCAGCTCGTCGTTGTTTGGCACGACGCGCATCAGCGTCTCGCCTGGACGGACGACGCCTCCGATCGTGAAAATGGCAAGCTGGTGGATCGTGCCGTCGATCGGGCTTCGGATGTCGATGCGGTTGAGCTGGTCCTCCAGCACGATGCGGCGCTCTTGTGCCTCGGCAAGTCTGGAGGCCGTGTCACGTGCCTCCTGCGTGACGTCAGCGCGGCGCTGCTGGTTGATCTGGATGATCTGAAGCTCGGTTTCCGCCACCCTTGCGCGGGCCTTGGCGATTTCCGACACCAGATAGCCGATGTCACCCTGCAGACGGCTCTGTTCACGCCTCAGGCCGGAGACGCGCTGCAGCGGCACCAGGTTTCGTGCGAAAAGCTGTTCGAGATCCTTGAGTTCGGAGCTGATCAGCTCGGCCTGACGTTCGCGTGCGCGCATCTGGTCTTCAAGGCCGGTGCTTTCCAGCTTGATCTGGCGGATGCGCTCGTCCAGTTGCAAACGCTGTCCATCGAAAGCCCGCGTCCGGCTGTCCAGAACGATGTTTTCCAGTGCGATCACCCGCTTCAATGCGGTATCATCGGCACGTGCGGTGATGACGGCCGGCAGGCTGATCTGCCCCTCTCCGGTCCGCTCGGCATCAAGGCGTGACTGCCGGATCAGCAACTCGTCGATCTGCGTCACGAGGATCTGCAACTGCGCCTTGGTCTGCGTCTCGTCGAGCTTGATGAGCAGTTCGCCGGCCTTCACCACGGAACCGTCGCGGACCATGAGCTTCTCGACGATGCCGCCGGTCAGGTGCTGGACGCTCCTGGTGTTGCTTTCGACGATCACGAAACCCGACGCAATCACGGCACCCGATATGTTCGCGAAGGTGCCCCATATTCCGCCCACGCCGAACACCAGCACTGCCGCGATGAGGCTGCGGCGCTTCAATGTGGAAATATCGTGACCGACCTGGCTGCTTGCGTCGATGTTGTTGCGCATCGACGGGAGAGCGAGCGCCCGGCCTGTGCTCGTGCTCACGTTCATGCGCCCTGGCTTTCCTGCCGTTGCAGGGCGATCTCGGGCGACTTGCCGGGATTGCGGTTCTGCAATGCTGTCGGTCCGGGCCTGTTCATGGAGGCCAGCACATCATCCCTGTTGCCGAAGGCGCGCATCTCCCCGTCCACCACGAGCAGCAGCTTGTTCACTTCCTCGAGCATGTTCAGGCGGTGTGCCACAAGAATGACGATGGCGCCGCGTTTGTGGGCCTGCCTGATGGCATGGATCAGCGCTTTTTCGCCCGTGGAGTCGAGATTCGAGTTGGGCTCGTCAAGCTGCAGCAGAAAAGGCTGGCCGAACAGGGCCCGTGCCAACCCGATCCGCTGGCGTTGCCCGCCAGACAGCATCAACCCCTCTTCCCCGACCGGCGTTGCGTAGCCGGAGGGAAGGGTGAGGATCATGTCATGCGCTCCAGCCATTTTCGCGGCTTCGATGATCTGCGGAGGCGTCGCCGCAGGGTTGAAGCGGGCAATGTTCTCAGCCACCGTGCCCGTGATCAGCTGGACATCCTGCGGCAGGTAGCCGACGATCTGGGCACGCTGGTCAGGCGGATATTGTTGCAATAGCGCGCCATCAAGCCGGACCTGTCCGGCAGCGGAGGCCCAGACACCGGCGACACCGCGGACAAGTGTTGACTTGCCCGATCCGCTTGGACCGATCACGCCCAGCACATCGCCGGCGTTCAAGGTGAATGTCACGTTGCGCACCGTCACATTCGGGCTGCCAGACGGCCCGACGGACAGCTTCTCGACTGTAAGATCGCGCTGCGGGAGCGGCAGTTCGATGGAGGCGGAAGGCGGAGGCGCCTGATCGAGCAATTGCTTGATGCGCGTCCAACTGTCCCTCGCCTGGATGATGGAGCGCCATCGGCCCACGAGAAGGTCGATGGGTGCCAGTGCCCGTGACGCGATGATGGACGATGCGATCATCACACCCGGTGTTGCCTGGTCGTTGATGACGAGCCAGGCTGCGATCCCCAACAGGAAGGACTGGATCGCGATGCGGATGGTCCGGGTCATCGTGCCGATCTCGATCAGCAGGGTGGCGAGACGGCCCGACGTGCGGTGGTACTCGCGGCTCATGTCGATGAAACGGTTGGCCAGTGCCTGTGAAAAGCCCATCGCTTCTGCCACTTCAGCCCCGCGTTGGGCAGATTCTGCAGCTCGCTGGCGGGCACGGCTTGCCGCTGTGACCTCGCGTGTGGGGCGCTTGGCAATCATTTCGCCCGCGACAGTCAGTGCGATCACGGCAATCATGGCACCGACCGTGATGATCCCGATCAGCGGATGAAACAAGAAGCAGACCACGACAAACATCGGCATCCATGGCAAATCGAAAATCGCCAGAAGCCCAGAACCCGCCATGAAGCGCCCGACCTCCTCCAGGTCGCGCACGGCCCAGTTCTGCCTGTCGTGCTGGGCTCTCTTCAACGACGCATGCAGGCTGATATGAAAGAGAGGCCTTGTGAGCTGCTCCTCGATGTCGCGTCCGACGATTGCCAGCATCTTCTGCCTGTAGACATCGAAAAAATACAAAGCGAGGTAAAGCACCAGCATCATCAGCGTGATGAAGAAAAGAGTTGATCCGCTCTTTGACAACAGGACGCGATCATAGACCTGCAGCATATAAATAGCACCAGTAAGCATCAGAAAATTGACGCAACCGGAAAGACAAAACACGTATATAATGATATTTTTATTATGTTTTAAAATCGCGCGATCAAAATCTGAGATCATCGGCATCATTTTTGCTTTTTTGTCTTGCATATCAAGTGATGATGTTTGTTCTAAAAGGCGAAACACCATTATATTTTTTGACGGCGCCCATCGTCACAATTCAACTCAATATTTACCATAGCGCCTTGCCGACCGCAAAGGAACGTTTCCGAAAAGGTAAACGGGCTGGCGTGATGCGGATGTCGCGAAATTGATCAGCGTGTTTATGGCTGGCCAAGACTGCGGCGGTACGCCAGCACCGCAAATACAACAACCACGCCGCTGAGGCCGACAAACCAGGCCTGCCACATGCCATGGGAGACTGCCCAGATTGAAAGGATCCCCGTTGCAACCAAAATCAGCATCCGGCCGCCGTCGCCCGGTACGCGCCTGATCATATCTGATGTCGCGAGAAGACAGCCTGCCATCAGAAATGCACCGACGAACCCAAGATCAACCCATGTCTGCAGCAGGAAAGAGTGTGGATGGTGGTGCATCTGCGGCCCTTGGTTTGCCCCCCCCAGCACGCCCTCGACCCTGATAACTTCGACCCCGTTGCCAATGAATGGGGCTGATTTGATAAGCCCGCTGATTGATTCCCATATGGTGACGCGTGCCGCAAAAGTTCCGGGCCTGAAATCCCACAATGCGCTCGCCTTGATCAAGGCAAACAGACCATCCATGATCACAGGCAAGGCCAGGATCGTGATGACCAATGCCAGTGTGAAGGCCCGCATTGTCCACACCGAATTGATCTTCCACGCCAGATGCACAATCACCATAAGAAGCAATGCAAGTTGCGCCGACTCGCTCTCCGACCAGAATACAGCAAAAAAGACGGCGGCTCCGGTTGCAATCTGCAAGCTCCAGCGCCCCGCCCTGCTGATTTGCATTTGTTCAATAGCAAAAAAACTGATCGGGTGCAGCAAAGCCACGAAAAGCGCAACTCGATTGTAGTGGTAGCCCTGTATGAGACGCCCGGTGCCAAGTAATTCAAAGCCAGACCGGCTGACTATGATGAGCATAGTCATCGTCAAGACTGCGGCTGCGATGTTGACGATTGGGAAAAAAATCCAATACCAATAGCGACCGGGCCGGATCCTGAACGCAGCAACTGCTGCCAGAAGGACAGAGAATAGCGCAAGAGTGAAGCTCGACAGGGTCGGCAGCGCAGTGGCGATCGTCGGCGACCAAATGCTCCGCGCCAATGCCCAGGCCAAGAACAGGCTGATCGCAAAGGCGAGTGGCATGACAGGATGAAAGGCTGCCAACAATCTGCCGCGCTCCGACTCCATTGTCATGATCACGACCATGATTGCCGCCATGATCGTACAAAACCATGTCAATCCTTGCGGCCCAAAAGTAGCCATCCCGACTGCGACCGGCAGGCATGTCACGACCACGATATCAGCACCTTGTTTGAAGCCGATCTCTCTTAGAGGGACACTTTGCGCGCGCGGGCTAGGTTTGTTTGCTGCAATCAACCCATCACAATTCTGGTGCCCAGCTTCGTTCTGTTGTGATTCGGGGGCCTTCAGTCGTTCACGCATGCGGGACCACATCCCCGAAATGCGGGGGATGCTCACGAGCGTTGCTGCCACCAGAGCAGCGATGAACGGCACCGTGCGCGGAATGCCTTCGAGGCGGGTTGCGACGAAACTCAAAATGATTGCCGCAGCCATTGCGATGATGACGTTCCAACACGCGGGTGAAAGAATGTCGTATGGCGTTTCGCTATTGCGTGCTGATAACCAGAGGTTGCGACTCCAGAAACATGTAGCCGCGAACACGATGAATGATGACATCAAAATCTGCAGTTCAAGGCCGGGCGGGGCCAAAACGCCGGTTCGTATCAGCATTGCAGATGGGATAGCGACAGTCAGTGCAGCAATATCGTAGGCGATCAAGCCAAGGCGAAGCGTATAAGTTTGCTTCATGGTATCTTTATCGCGCTTCATCGCACCAACCCGAATGACAGTTCTGCCGCATCGTTATTTGCCACACTTTGCACTTGCGCATGTGCGGGAAAACTGATCATCGCATTTCGGTCGTCACATGACTTGGAGAGCCAAAAACGTACCGTCATCGTATTCTTTGGCACTACCGCTGCCAATCCAAAAAGCCATATCGACAGTTGCCAGTGTCATTACTGACTGATGACAGCCAGTATGACTTTAGCTGCGATACAGATTTCTGAAAACAAGGTGTGTTACACTGCGGTCATATTGGGTTTGAACTCGCCTCGAGTCCCTTGACGTTGGCAAACATGTTCTCGACCTTGTGGCGCTGTCGATAGAGAACCTTGTGGTCGATTGGCACTTTGCGGTTCTTTCTTGACGGGATGCAGGGTCAAATACCCATTTTGTGCAGTGTGGTACGTCAAAAGTCTGCACCATAGCCGAAAATTGCCAGCGGTTCTGTGGCCGGCTGGAGTGCATCTTCCAGTAGGGCAGCGCCCTCCTCGTCGCTCATCTGCCCCGCAAGTGCTTCATGCCAACGCGCTGCGTGCCACCTCAATGATATAGTCTTGAGTTGCCTCGTCGAGATATGGATGCATCGGCAAAGCGACAACTTCGTGCGCCACGCGCTCTGAAACGGGCAACCCGTTTCCAGCCACGGGAAAACGCTTATAGGCGGTTTGCTGGTGCAGCGGCTTTGGATAGTAGATGGCGGTCGGTACACCCTTGGCCTTGCAGTCTGCGATGAAAGCGTCGCGCCTCGCTGCCGGAATGCGCAGGGTGTATTGCGCCCAGGTCGAAATGCAGCCGTCCATCACTTGAGGCGTGATGGCGACATCGGCTAGTCCTGCCTCGTAGCGCCCGGCGACGACCTGCCGCTTGTCGATCTCTTCACCGAAAATGGCGAGTTTCTGCAGCAGGATCGCTGCCTGGACCGTATCAAGGCGCGAGTTCACGCCGATGCGTATGTTGTCGTATTTGTCAGTGCCCTTGCCATGGACATGCAGTGACCGCATGACCGCCAGATACTCATCATGTGGCGTGAAAATCGCGCCACCGTCACCATATGCTCCGAGCGGTTTCGCCGGAAAGAAGCTGGTGGTCGCGAAATCGCCAATGGCACCCGTGACGCGGCCTTTGTAGGTCGCGCCGAAACCCTGGGCGGAGTCCGAAATCAGGATGATGCCGGCCTCCTTGCAGAAGGCTTCGATGGGATCATAGTCAGCTGACTGGCCGAACAGGTCGACAGCGATCAGCGCCTTCACTTCAAGCCCTTCACGCTTCGCGGTATCAATGGCGAGGCCGAGGGTCTTGGGATTCATGTTGTAGGTGGTTTCGTCGATATCGACGAAGATCGGCGTCGCGCCAAGCCAGGCCACGACCTCCGCAGTCGCGGCGAAGGTGAAGCTCGGGCAGATCACGGCATGACCTGGCCTGAGCTTGAGCGCCATCAGCGGCAGCGCGATGGCATCGGTCCCGTTTGCGCAGCCCATGGCGTGCTTGGCACCACAGAAAGCTGCCAGCTTGCCCTCGAACTCCCTGACCTGCGGACCGAGGATATAGTTGCCCTCGTGAACAGCCGCGAGGATAGCATCATCCATGGCCTTGCCGATATGGCGGCGCTGGGCCTTCAAGTCGATGAAGTCGATTTTCGGCAAGGCCATGGTTGCGACAGTCATTCAGATGATCTCCTCGAGTGTGTCGGGGCCAACCTCCCGGTAGCGCCGACCCGTTTCAGGGCATACGAGATCGGGACCAAGCTTCGCGGCGGCATGGCTCATCCAGCCGATGCGCCGCGCTGGCACACCGGCCATCAGGGCAAACGCAGGAACATCCCTGGCGACGACCGCGCCTGCCGCAACAAAGCAGAATTGACCAAGTTCATGGCCACAGACAATGGTTGCATTGGCACCAATAGATGCCCCGCGCCGCACGATGGTCGGCCTGTACTCCGACTTGCGCACAATCTCGGCACGTGGATTGTTGACATTGGTGAAGACGCACGACGGACCGCAGAACACGCCATCCTCCAGAACCACGCCCTCGTAGACCGAAACGTTATTCTGGATTTTCACGTTATTGCCGACAGTCACCTTCGGGCCAATCACAACATTTTGCCCAATGTTGCACTTTTCCCCGATGCTGACGTCGCCCAGGATGTGGCTGAAGTGCCAGACTTTTGAGCCTGCTCCAATTGATGCCTTGTCGTCGACATAGGCCGAGGCGTGGACCACGACACCGGAAGCAAGGCGAGCACCGGGATGAACGCCTGAGACCTTGTGCCCGGGGGCCGATGCAGGCGCCGCCATCGCCGTGCTCGCGCGCTCAAGCGTGCGCAACACGCGAAGACCCTCCGCACCATCAGTGCGTGCTGCCTTGCCAGATACGATGATCTCAAGAAAATGACGGCACTCGTCCTTGAGGGGGTTACCGTCAGCGTAGGGCAAGGGCACACCGCTTTCGGCGGCGGCCTTGACTGCTCGCGGCGCTCCCCCCTGCCATTCGACGTGATGGGCATAGTGCTTGAGCTTGTCGGCAGGGTTCTTGGCGCTGTCCTCGAAGACCACGGCTCCGCGCTCGCCAACCACGACCAGGCGCTGTTCCTTGAACGGATGCAACCATGAGCAGAAGACATGGGCCTTCACGCCATTGGCGAAGACCATCTGCACCTGGCAAAAATCACCAATCTCTACCAGATCTTCGAATCAATTTCAAAGGCTCACTGTTTGCTTTGATTGGCACACCACAATTATTTGACCTTGCCGTACCGGTACATGCATAAGCAAGTCCACTACAACTGCATTACAGTATAGAATGCCTCCGTCCATGCCCTTGCTCTCGTCCCACTCGAACTCGAACTCTCGGTTGGGAGATTCCGTGTCGCACTGGAACGCGTCGACGAGTTCCTTGCACATGCCCATTTTGAGTGGCAGTGGCAGTGGCAGTGGCAGTGGCAGTGGGAGTAATAAGGCGACTGACAGTACAACTGCTACAAGACCCAAGCCCACCAAGGGCTGGATGATCCCTTTTGTCACGTCGATTCTGTGCCTGTTTTCGCTGTTGAATTTTGTGGGCGAGACAGTGTCCGTCC
Source organism: Allobosea sp. (assembly GCA_031375605.1). Classification (GTDB taxonomy): domain Bacteria; phylum Pseudomonadota; class Alphaproteobacteria; order Rhizobiales; family Beijerinckiaceae; genus Allobosea. Next base: position 15,832 of record JANMIB010000019.1, read on the forward strand.
AATTCAAGAGCAATTTTGCGTCGGCCCTCCAAGAGGCCTACGCGCAGGAACACTTGGATCTCACGCTCATTGATGAGCTGGGCATTATAGTGGACGAAGAACACAGCACAAATGGACACCGTAATAATCAACACTCAGTGTCTTCTTTTATTCCACTGCATCAACTGGTGCCCCCCACGATTCCCACGACCTGTCCCCCCGGCTTGACACCGGCACCCATTGTCATTAATCCACAAGCCGATCTGGGAGAGGGCCGCAAAATCCCGCAAATTGTCCACATGACGGGCAAGACGGCTTGTTTGACCGACGTTTTTCAAAATGTCTGCCAGAAATGGTCGTTTCCGGGACATTCATTTTATTTTCACACTGATCAAGCCGTCGATGAGTTATTGAATCGAGACTGGCCCATGTTTCCCCAGTTGAAAAATACCATGCAATGTCTGAAAAATGCCGGTGGTGGTATGTACTATGTTGCAAGAGTGAATCTGTATACCAATGGTTGTGGTTTAGGTGGGATATCTCTCACGTTTCATTTCATTGTCTTTTAGCGGCCAAGGCCGACTTGTGGCGATATCTGGTTCTGTGGGAATACGGTGGCATCTACACGGTACGTACTGTAACATGCATTTGACTACTTGGTTGTACCATACGTTAGCACATATCTCGACCAATAATGGCTCACTTGCTCCTCCTCTCCCCAACGATGCAAACGCCCCATTCATACTTTACATATATACATACATTTCTATAGGACATGGACAATCTACCGGGCGAATACTTTAACGAAACCACCATCACGCCCGATACGGACGCATTTTTTCTCCAAGAACGAGGTGGCTGGATCTCCCAATACTTTTTTGCCGTCGCTCCCAAACATCCATAAATGTTCTTGGCCGTTCACGATGTCATGCGGGAAATGCACAATTTGGAGGACACGGGCAACTGGTACGTCCCCGCGAAAACCGGACCGGGAGCCACCAAACGGGCCTTTTTGTTCTTCATGGGCATTGACACGAGGTCAACCGAAGAGGATGTCAAATTCTATTCCAAACCACCGGCGGGCTTGTATCAGGGTAAAGTCCAGAGCAATAAAATAATTTAAAA
>JANMIB010000194.1:0-7178 GCA_031375605.1 Allobosea sp.
CATCAATTCCAAGCTCGCCAAATCGAAGGCCACAGCCGAAGACCCTTGGGCGCAGGAATGGATGAAGACCAACACGGCGGGTTCAGGTGCCTATGTCATCGAGAGCTTCAAGGCTGGGGAGACTACCATCCTTCGCCGCAACGAGGACTGGAAGCGCGGGCCGGACAACAGCCAGGCCCATTTCAAGCGCATCATCACCCAGACCGTGCCGGAAGCGGCGACGCGCGCCAATCTTGTCGAGCGCGGCGATGCTGACATCGTGATCGATCTTCAGGCCTCGGATGCCGCCGACCTTGAAAAGAAAGGTCGCCTCAAGGTTGTCTCGACACCGCAGTACAATGCCATCACGTTCCTGTCGTTCAACAACACGCTTCCACCGTTCGACAATGTCGGCGTGCGGCGGGCGATTGCAGCTGCCCTGCCCTATGAAGATATGTTCAAGGCAGCGCTGTTCGAGCGCGGCAAGCGGCTCTACGGCGCGACATGGGCTGACGGCAAGGCCCCGACCGGAGACACGTTTCCAATCGTCCAGCCGTTGAAGACCGACCTCGCCGAGGCCAAACGGCTCCTCACGGCCGCAGGCTTCCCGAACGGCTTTTCCACCGCGCTCAGTTTCAACGTCGGACAGGCTGGAACAGCTGACCCGATGGCGGCGCTGATCAAGGAATCTCTCGGCAAGATCGGCATCACCGTCGACATCCAGAAGCTGCCCGACGCGCAGATGTCGACGCTGATCAACGAGAAGAAGGTGCCGTTTTTCATCGAAGGCATCGTCGCCTGGCTGCCATCGATGGATTACTTCTATCGCAACTTCTACATCGGGCCGATCCGCTGGAATTATTCCTCGCTGAACGACCCAAAGCTGACCGAAATCGCACAGGCTGCACGTTTCGAGGCTGACAAGGCCAAATATGCCGCCTATGGCGTGCAGCTGAACACGATGCACTATGAGCTGATGCCGCAGGTTCCGCTCTGGCAGCCCTCGCAGGATGCGGTGATGGCGACCAGCATCGAGGGTTACACCTACCAGTTCCACCGGCAGATCGACTTCCGCAACCTGAGCCGGAAGTAGGCAAAAGCCATGGCCAAGCTGGACATCACCGTCAAACGCGCGGGGTGGCGGTTCCTGTCGTCGCTGCCCGCGCTGTTCGGTGTCCTGGTGTTCACCTTCCTGCTGATGCGGGTGCTGCCCGGCGACCCGGCGGTGTTCTTTGCCTCCGGGCCGCAGGCCGGGCCGGAGGAAATCGCGCTGATCAGGCAGCAGATGGGACTGGACAAGCCCGTGCCGCTGCAACTTGTGCTTTATCTGCGCGATGTTGCGCACGGCAATCTGGGCCGCTCGCTCACCACCGGCCAGCCGGTGCTGGCAGATTTGCAAAACCGGCTGCCGGCCTCGCTGGAGCTGACCTTCACGGCGCTGTTCCTGGCCCTGCTGACCGCTGTTCCGCTTGGCGTGCTGGCGGCGCTCAGGCCCGGCTCGATGGTGGACCATGTCGTGCGCTTCATCTGCGCGCTGGGCGTCTGCGTGCCGACCTTCGTGTCGGGACTGCTGCTGATCTATGTGTTCTATTACATGCTCGGCCTTGCGCCTGACCCAACGGGCCGGATTGACATCTTCATGTCGCAGCCCCCGCGCGTCACGGGGTTTCTGCTCATCGATTTCGCGCTGGCAGGTGATGCGGAAGGCTGGTGGGCCGCTGCACGTCAGCTTGCCCTGCCCGCCTTCACCATGGCCCTGTTCGTGGTGGCACCGCTGGCGCGCATGACCCGCGCCTCGATGCTGGCCTCGCTGGGCAGCGATTTCATCCGCACGGCGCGCTCGCTTGGTCTGCCAGCCCGCAAGGTGATCGTCACCTATGCGCTGCGCAATGCGATCTTGCCGGTGCTGACCATCGCGGGCATCGTGTTTTCCACCATGCTGGGGGCGAACGTGCTGGTGGAAAAGGTGTTCTCCTGGCCAGGCGTGGCCTCCTACGCGCTCGATGCGCTGCTCTCGTCCGATTATGCGCCAGTACAGGGTTTCGTGCTGCTGATGGCCTCGATCTTCGTGGCGGTAAACCTCACGGTCGATGTGCTCTACGGGGTGGCCGACCCCAGGGTGTCAGTCGCATGAGCGTCATCGCCACCTCAGAATCATCCAATGGGTCATCGACCTGGCGTCACACGCTCTGGGTGCTGCGCGGCAACCCGGTCACGGCATTTGCCGCCGCCGGTGCGCTGGCGCTGTGCTTCATCGGTCTGTTCGGGCCGTGGCTCGTGCCATATGATCCGGTGGCGTCGAATGTCAGCCGCGCGCTCTTGCCCCCCAGCGCCCTTCACTGGGCCGGAACCGACCAGTTGGGCCGCGATGTGTTCAGCCGCCTGATCGTGGCGACGCGGCTTGATCTCGCCATCGCCGCGTCTGCTGTCACCCTCTCCTTCGTGATCGGCGCCGTGATCGGCGCGATCTGCGGCTACATGGGCGGGCGGCTTGACCGCTATGTCGGGCGTTTCGTGGACATCCTGATGGCGTTTCCGCTGTTCGTGCTGGCCATGGCCATGGTGGCGGCGCTGGGCAACCGGGTGGAAAACATCGTGATCGCCACGGCGATCATCAACCTGCCGTTCTACATCCGCTTCGCCCGCGCGGAGGTCAACGTGCGCCGCAATGCTGGCTGGGTCGAGGCAGCCCGCGCCTGCGGCGACAGCCACATGTCGGTGATCCTGCGCTCGCTTTTGCCCAATGTGCTGCCCGCCATGGCGGTCCAGGTCTCGCTCAATCTGGGCTGGGCCATCCTCAATGCCGCCGGCCTGTCCTTCATCGGCCTCGGGGTGAAGCCTCCGACACCTGAATGGGGCATCATGGTTGCCGAAGGCGCGCGCTTCATCTCCACCGGCAAGTGGTGGCTTGTGGCGTTTCCGGGCCTTGCCCTGATGATGACGGTGCTGTGCTTCAACCTGCTGGGCGATGGCCTTCGCGACATTCTTGATCCGCGCATGCGCACATGAGCCTGATCTCGGAGCACGAGCCTGCCGCTGCCGACAAGCCGGGCAGCGCGCCGCTGCTGGCAGTTGACAACCTGCATGTCAGCTTCTCCACCCGCAACGGGATGGTGGATGCCGTCAAGGGCATCAGCCTGATGGTGCGGCCCGGCGAAACCCTTGGCGTGGTCGGCGAAAGCGGCTCCGGCAAGTCGGTGACGGCGTTCGCGATCACGCGGCTTCTCGATGCCGCGGGGCGCATCACGCAAGGGCGCATCCTGTTCAAGGGCGAGAACATCGCTGCGGCCAGCCACAAGCAGTTGCGCAACCTGCACGGCGCGGCGGTGTCGATGATCTTCCAGAACCCGCGCGCGGCGCTGAACCCGATCCGCACCATCGGCCTGCAGATTGCCGATGCCATCAGCGCGCATGAGCGGATTTCAACGGGCGAAGGACGGACGCGGGCGCTTGATCTGCTCAAGGCGGTGCTGATCCATGATCCTGAAAAACGGATCGACGCCTATCCGCATGAGCTGTCCGGCGGCATGTGCCAGCGCGTGATGATCGCCATGGCGATTGCCAGCAAGCCCGCCCTTCTGATCGCGGACGAGCCGACCACCGGACTTGATGTCACGACCCAGAAAACCGTGATGGATCTGGTGGCGAAGCTCATCGCCGACCGCGACATGGCGATGATCCTGATCACGCATGATTTGGGCCTTGCCGCCCGCTATTGCCAGCGCATCGTGGTGATGGAACAGGGCAAGATCGTCGAGGAGGCTGCGCCACGCGCCCTGTTCGATGCGCCGCAGCACCCTTACACCAGAAGGCTCGTGGCCGCATCGCCCACGGCGACCTCGACGATCGCGGACCTGGCCCCGATCAATGCCAATAGTGTCATGACCGGCCCTGTGCTGGTCATCCCGGCAAGTGATGCGCCGATGGATCGAGATGACCGCCACAAGGGCGGCTATGACACTAATCGGGTGCAACCCGCATCCGGCACGCCGCCCTTGCTGGAGGTGCAGAACCTCGTCAAGCGCTACGATGGCGATGTGGTGGCGGTCGATGATGTCTCTTTCCGAATCGCGGCGGGGATGAGCCTTGGGCTTGTGGGCGAATCCGGCTCAGGCAAGAGCACGATCTCGCGGCTGGTGTGCCGGCTGATCGACCCGACAGAAGGCCAGATCCTGTTTGACGGGCACGCCATCGGCGACCAGCCTGCACGCGGATTTCACGCTTCACCAGACCGCAAGGACATCCAGATCGTCTTTCAGGACCCGACCGAGAGCCTCAATCCGCGTTACACGGCGTTCGACTGCATCGCGCATCCGCTGCGCCGCCTGCTGGGCATGAAGGACGGCGCGGCGCTGACAGCGCGTGTGCGCGAATGTGCCGAACGTGCCGGGTTGCCCCTTGATTTGCTGGAGCGCTTTCCGCATCAGTTGTCGGGCGGACAGAAGGCGCGCATCGGCATCGCCCGCGCCATTGCCTGCCGCCCTCGCCTGCTCATCCTCGACGAGCCGACAGCCGCGCTTGATGTCTCGGTGCAGGCCGTGATCCTGCAATTGCTCGACAATCTCAGGCGCGCCGACAATCTGGGCTTGCTGTTCGTCAGCCATGATCTCAATGTCGTGCGCATGATGTGCGAGCAGATCATCGTGCTGCGCCATGGCAAGATTGTCGAGGAAGGCAGCAACACCACCATCTTCAGCAATGCCCGGCACCCTTACACGCGCACCCTCATCGACGCGGTGCTGAACATCAGCCCTCCGCGCTAGATCATCAGAACAGGACATCTCACATGGATTTCGGACTTCAAGGAAAACGTGCGCTCGTGCTGGGTGCCAGCAAGGGACTTGGCCGCGCCATCGCCGAGGGCCTTGCGCGCGAAGGCGTCACCGTCATGGCTGCCGCCCGCAACACGGGTGCCATCACGGCCTGGGCTGGTGATCTGGGCGAGGCGGGCGCACGGGTGAGTGCGCTGCCGCTCGATCTGGCCGATTTTGCCTCCGTGGAGCGCCTGATTGCCAGCGTAACGGAGGCTGGCGGCGTTGACATCCTGATCAACAATTCGGGCGGGCCGCCACCCAGCAGCGCTCAGGATGCCAAGCGCTCCGACTGGCTGGTCCAGTTCGAGGCCATGGCGGCAAACCTGTTCCACATCACCCAGGCCATGCTGCCGGCCATGATCGGCAACACATGGGGCCGGGTCATCACCATCGCATCCTCCGGCATCGAGCAGCCCATCCCCAATCTGGCGCTGTCCAACGGCATCCGTTCGGCGGTGCTGGGCTGGTCAAAAACGCTGTCGGCAGAGGTGGCAAAGCATGGCATCACCGTCAACATGGTGCTGCCCGGCCGCATCTCCACCGAGCGGATCGAACAGCTCGACAAGGCCAATGCTGATCGCTCCGGGCTGTCGATGGACGAGGTCAAGAAAGCGTCACTTGCCACAATCCCGATGGGGAGACTTGGCCTCGCATCCGAGTTTGCGGACGTTGTGGTGTTCCTCGCCAGCACGCGGGCTTCTTATGTCACCGGTGCCACGGTCAGGATCGATGGCGGTGCGACACGCTCGGTGTAGGCAGGGCAGTTATGTCCGGTCAAAGCAACACGAGACTTGGGCGTGATGCCCTTCTCCCCTTGCGGGAGAAGGTGACCGAAGGGCGGAAGAGGGGTCGTGAGATCATGCCGGGTTGTCATACCAACCCCTCTTCCGGGCGCTGCCAACCTTCTCCCGCAAGGGGAGAAGGCATGACCGCCAGCCTTGGTGCAGAACCTGCACCTCAAGCGGTTGCCTCTATCAATCGTACCTGAGTTCGGTCGCCTTGCCGCGGAACACGTAATAGCTGAACGCGGTGTAGGCAGCGATGAAGGGCAGCACGACCAGCGCCCCCATGAAGATGATGAACAGGCTTTCGGGCGCGCTGGCGGCCTGCCAGATCGTCAGCTTTTCCGGCACGACATAAGGATAGAATGAATAGGCAAGCCCGAGAAAGCCGAGCACGAACAGGCTGACAGCCCCCATGAACGGCACGAAATCAAGCGAGTGATCGGCTCGGGGCATGCGCTTTAAGAACACCCAGAGTGCCATGAACAACGCCGCTGTCATCAGCGGGATCGGGGCAAGGCCGATGATGTTGGGAAAACTGAACCAGCGCTCGAAGATGCGGGGCGACACCAGCGGGGTTGCCAGCGACACGGCAATCATCCCGAGCGCGGTGAGGCCAAGCGTCAGCCTTGTCCACCAGACGGCGCGCTTCTGCAATTCGCCATCGGTCTTGGCGATCAGCCAGGTGGCTCCCACGAAGGTGTAGGCCGCAGCAAGGCCAAGCCCCGCACCCAACGCAAACAGGTGAGCGACAACGCTGTCCTGAAAACCCATGATGTACTGGCCCAGCATGTACCCTTGGGTCACGGCAGACAGTGTCGAACCACCAATGAAGGCCCAGTCCCACCAGCGGTGATACTGTTCCTGCGCCTTGACACGGAACTCGAAGGCGACACCGCGCAATGTGAGGCCGAGCAGCATGAGTGCCACCGGCAGATACAGCGCTGTCAGAACCATGCCATGCGCGGCAGGAAACGCGACCAGCAGAAGTCCGATGCCCAGCACCAGCCAGGTCTCGTTGGCATCCCAGAACGGGCCGATGGTGGCAACCATTTTGTCGCGTTCGGGCCTCGTCGCATCCGCCATCAGCATGCCGACGCCCAGATCGTAGCCATCGAGCACGACATAGGCGAGGATCGAGATGCCCATCAGGGCAGCGAATATCAGCGGCAGCGTGTGCGCATCAAGATAGCTGAACATGGCGTGTCTCCGTGTCTGCCGCTCAACTGTCCTTGGCCATGACGCCGGACGGCTGCACGGGAGCGCTGCCCTTGCTGCTTCCCTTGCCGCTTCCCTTGCCGGTGCCTTTGACGCCTGCTCCGCTGGGGGTCGCGACAGCCTTGTTGCCCTTGCCGGCCAGATGGAACAGCACGGAGATGTAGGCTGCGATCAGCATGACATAGATGATCAGATACATCGCCAGCGTCGAGGCGATCATGCCGGCTGTGACCTTTGAGGCAGCCTGCGCCGTGCTCAGGACGCCCGTGACCAGCCAGGGCTGACGGCCGATTTCGGTGACATACCAGCCTGACAGCGTGGCGATCCAGCCAGCAAAGGTCATGCCCACCAGCACCCACGCCAACGGCATGTTGATGTCGCCCTT
>JANMIB010000012.1:0-4238 GCA_031375605.1 Allobosea sp.
CGCACGCGGCGCTCGGCAATCTTCATGTAATCGGCCTTCGCGGCCTCTTCGGTGGTGTTTTCGTCCGCGAACGTCTTGTTCGCCTGCTTCATGTCGCCTTCGACCTGGGCCCAGACATTGTTGAACTCCTGCTCCACCAGCGTGGGCGGCAGGTCGAACACGTAACGGGTGTCGAGTTCATCGAGCAGGGTCTTCTTCAGCTTGCGGCGCGACTGGGCATCCATCTCGCGCTGCAACTGCGCCTTAACCGCGCCCTTGAGTGCGTCGAGGCTTTCCATGCCGAAAGCCTTGGCGAGGTCTTCATCGACCTTCACCGCATCCGGGCTCTGGATGTCTGTGGCGAACACCACGAAAGATGCAGCCTTGCCAGCCAGGTTTTCAGAGCCGTAATTTTCGGGAAAGCTGACATTGACGGTACGGGTCTCGCCGACCTTTGCGCCGATCATCTGGGCTTCAAAGCCGGGGATGAACGAGTTGGAACCCAGCACAAGGTCGATGCCCTCGCCTGTGCCGCCGTCGAACTTCACGCCGTCGATGGAGCCGACGAAGTTGATGATCAACTTGTCGCCATCCTCGGCCATCGCCGCATCGCCCTTGCTGGTGAAGGCGCGGTTCTGACCGGCCATGCGCTCAAGCGCTGCAGTCACATCGGCTTCCGGCGCTTCAGCCACGAGGCGCTTCAGCGACACGCCGGAATGGTCGGCCATCTCGATCTTGGGCAGAACCTCGACGGCGACGCTGAAGGCAAGATCGCCTTTGGCGTCGAGCGCAGCTTCGATCTCTTCCTTGTTGTCGGGGAACACCACCTTCGGCTCCATGGCGAAGCGGATGGCGTTGTCGGTCGAAATCTTCTGGTTGGCCTCATTGACGGCGTTCTGCAGCACGTCGTTCATCACGGAGCGGCCATACATCTTGCGCAGGTAGCCAGGTGGCACCTTGCCGGGGCGGAAGCCGTTGATCTTGACCTTGCCCTTGAGCCCTTCAAGTCCGTCGACGAGCCGGGTTTCAAGATCGGCGGCGGTGATGACCACCTTGAATTCACGCTTGAGGCCCGTTGAGAGGGTTTGTGTCACCTGCATGGTGCTGGTCCGTTCTTGAAATTCTGCCTGAGCATCTGTTTGTCGCATCCTGCGCTGCAAAAGCCTGCACGGACGTCATCTGGTGCGGGCGGAGGGACTCGAACCCCCACGCCTTGCGGCGGTGGAACCTAAATCCACTGCGTCTACCAATTCCGCCACGCCCGCAAGCCAAACAGCATCCGCCAATACACAGCCATCAGGCCATCGCCAGCACCGGATTTGGCAAGCCGTATAGCAGGTGTTGCGGGGAGTGCAGCAAAAAAATGCGGGGGAGCTTGTTGAAGGACAGGTAAGCACCCGTGGCCGCGAACTCGGTATGAGACACAGGGCGCATGCCAAGTCGAGATCGCCGGCACAAGGCCGGTGATGAAACAGATGATGCGGCTCCATGCCGTGCATCCGTTGAGCTGGCCGCAAGGTATCCAACGGGCAAGCAATCACGTCAGCCTGCGGGAACACGTCCATGAACCTGGCCATCTTCGCGGCTGTCACGGCAGCGGTTTTCTGCATCGGCGATGCGGTCATGATCCCAATGGTCATGCGGCCACTGTTCAAGTCTGCGCTGGGCGCTGCGATGCTTGATGAACTGCGGCTCGGGCCGGCAGCATTGTTCTATTTCATCCACATCGCGGGGCTGGTGCATTTTGCGGGGCGTCCGTTTGTGCGCGGCGGGGATGCACGCGGCGCTTTTCTCAATGGTGCTGTGCTCGGCCTCGTCAGCTATTCCTGCTATGAGATGACAAGCTGGACGATCATGCGTGACTGGCAAACTGGTCTTGTGGTCATTGACATGGCCTGGGGCACGCTGATCTCCGGCACGGCTGCATGGGCCGGTGCGATTGCGATGGGCACCCTGCGGTCCCGGCGTCCGCTCCTGCCGCCAACTTGACGCAAGCGGCCAAACTGCTATCCCGCCATCCATGTCAGATCAGCACAGCGACGGCGCGCCGGTGCCAACCCCCGTGAGCAGGCCGCTGGTTTCGCCGCAGTTCCCGGAGCGCCTGCTCGATGGCTATCGCGCCTTTCTGGATGACCGGTTTCCGCGCGAGCAGTTGCGTTTCGAGCAATTGGCCGCCGAGGGACAGAAGCCGCGTATCATGGTGATCGGCTGCTGCGACAGCAGGGTTTCTCCGGAGGTCATCTTCGATGCAGCGCCAGGCGAAATGTTCGTCATGCGCAATGTGGCCAACCTCGTGCCACCCTATTCGCCGGACGAGGGCCTGCATGGCGTGTCAGCAGCGCTTGAATTCGCCGTGCAGTCCTTGCGCGTGGAGCACATCGTCGTGCTGGGCCACGGACGCTGCGGCGGCATCAGGGCCTTTGCCGATGACGGGGCCGAACCGCTTTCGCCAGGTGACTTCATCGGCAAATGGGTGAGCCTGGTGGGCCATGCCGCGGCAAAGGCTGGCGGGCGCGGCCAGGGTGAGGCGCTGCCGGTCTATGTCGAGCGGCTGGCACTGGCCTCCATCGAGCAGTCGCTCGCGAACCTGCGCGCCTTTCCCTGCGTTCAGACGCTTGAGGAGCGCGGCAAACTGGGCCTTCACGGTGCCTATTTCGATGTCTCGACCGGCGTGCTGATGAAGCTCGATCCGGTGTCGCTGCGCTTCGTCCCGGCGGTTGCCGCCATGCCGGACCGCATCAGGATGATCCGCGCGGTCTCGGTTGAACCATGACGCGCCTTGTTCGCCGACCCTTCCTGACCCGCCGTGCCGCATTGGGGGGGCTGATCACAGCCCCGCTGGCGATGCCCGCACTCGCCCAGCAGCGCCAACCCCAGCGCGCCTTACAAGTCGCCCAACCGGAGCCCGCAACAGGACCGCGCGAGATCAGGCACACACTCAGCCTCGCGCCCATGAAAACGCGGCTGAGGCCCACCCCGCCTGTCGAATACGATGTCTTGGGAGCCGATGGTGCAACTCCGGCCCGCCCGTTGCGCATCCGGCTTGGCGACACGGCGCTGGTGACTGTGAACAACCGGACAGACATGCCGCTGGCCTTGCACTGGCAGGGCGTGCGCGGCGCGGCTGCCATGGATGGGATCGGCGGATTTTCGCAAGACCCGATCATGCCAGGCAGCTCGTTTGAATACAGGCTGACGCCGCCTGATGCGGGCACCTGCTTCTGGCGGCCAGCCATGCTTGGCAGTTCTGGCGCGGCACAGGACAGAGGCCTGTTCGGCGCGCTGGTCGTCGAGGAGACCATGCCGCCTCCCGTTGATCTTGACGTGGTGGTGATCGTCGATGACTGGCTCCTGACCGATGACAACAAGGTGGCAGGTTTCGAGCGCGGCCCGTCCCATGCGGCGGCTGGCAGGCTTGGAAGCTGGATCACGGTCAATGGCCGCTCGGCACCAGAGCGCATCCCGGTCGCGCAGGGTGCGCGGGTGCGCATCAGGCTGATCTCGGCCTGCAATGCCCGCATCATGCGGCTCAGGTTTGACGGCATGCGGCCGTATGTGATCGCGGTCGATGGCCAGCCGACGGACAGTTTCGAGCCTCTGCGCGCGGCGCTGCCATTTGCACCCGGCAGCCGCTATGATCTTCTGATCGATGTGCCGAACGAGGCCGCCGCTGTGGGATCGGTGGTGGCGCAACTGGGTGGCGGCGTGCCGCTGGTCATGCTCAGCACCACCGATAGGCCCATCGGACGCCCTGCCCTGCCGCCCATCGGGCCCATCCTTGAGAACAGGCTGCTGCCCGCAACAGTGCGCTTGCAGGATGCCTACCGCGCAGAGATGACCATCGAGGGCGGCGCGAAGGCTGGTGCCGATGGCAAGCTCGATCTGGCAGGCATCGACCTCGACAGGCCATGGCTGGTGAATGGCACCCCCGGCAACATCGGCGCCAGACCCCTGTTTAGCGTGCCGCGCGGCAAGCCCGTGGTGCTCGCCATCAACAACAAGACCATCTGGACACAGGTGATCCACCTGCATGGCCACACGGCGCGGCTGCTTCACCCGCTGGATGACGGGTGGGAGCCGTACTGGACCGACAATGCGCAAATCCCGGAGGGCAAGACGCTGCGCTTTGCCTTCCGCGCCGACAATCCCGGAAAATGGCTGATCTCGTCAGGCGTGATCGAACGGTTCGATGCCGGGCTGTGGGGCTGGTTCGAGGTAGTGTGAACCAGATTAGAGCATTGCGCACAAAAGTGGATACC
>JANMIB010000109.1:0-8045 GCA_031375605.1 Allobosea sp.
GGTCGCCATCGGCTTTGTCGGCAGCATTTCAGCACTTGCGATCGCCTCGTGGGACGTGGCGCGGGGCAGGGTGCCCGATACCGAGTCTCCACTGATCATCGCATTGTTGACGACACCAGAGGCCCGCACCTGCACACGCGACGCGTCTCAGGGGGTTGCCACCTTCCTCAAGCCCGGCATGTCGCGCGCCGATGTTCTGGCTGTCCTGCAGCAGGCCTTGGTGTCAAAGCCCGACCCGTGGTTCTGGACCCCGCGCACCGAGGACAGCATCACCGAACAGTCAGGCAGCATCGATTTTGTCCGTGTGATGCGCTACACGGCCTTTGGCAATCACAAGGTGTCCGGCACGGTCAATCTCGGTGACAATGTTCTGGTGAATGTGAAGGCGCGTGTCGCCTGTGCCTTTGGCTGAGTGCCAGGTCGTGCGCCAAACCATGCGCGCGCGGTGAAAGAGTTGACGCAAGGCACGCGGCATGCGACCCGGCAAGACATGAAAACGCCCCTCCGCCTGGGCGTCGCGGGCCTCGGCACCGTCGGCGCAGCCGTCATCGACATCCTCAAGCGTCAGGAAAATGCGCTGTCTGCCCGCTGTGGCCGCGCCATTCGCGTGGTGGCCGTCAGCGCGCGCGACCGCAACCGTGATCGCGGTATCGATGTGTCCGGTTATCGCTGGTTCGATGATCCTGTTGCCATGGCCAATGATGCAGGCATCGATTGCTTCGTCGAACTGATTGGCGGGGCTGATGGCCCGGCAAAAGATGCTGTCGACGCCGCCCTTGCAGCAGGCAAACACGTTGTCACGGCCAACAAGGCGATGCTGGCCCGTCACGGCATGGCACAGGCCCGTGCCGCTGAAGATGCAGGTGTGGCACTGGCCTTCGAGGCCTCGTCCGCAGGCGGCATCCCGGTGGTCAAGACGCTGCGCGAGGCGCTGACCGGCAACACCGTCACCCAGATCGCGGGCATCCTCAACGGCACCTGCAACTACATCCTGACGCGCATGGAGCTGGAGGGCCTGACCTTCGCGGATTGCCTGAAGGACGCGCAGGCCCTTGGCTATGCCGAGGCTGATCCGACCTTCGATGTCGAGGGTTTCGATACCGCGCACAAACTCTCCCTGCTGACCGCGCTGGCCTTTGGCACCGAGATCGATGCCGATGCCATCCATATCGAAGGCATTTCCAAGATCACGCCGCTTGATCTGAAGATGGCGGACGAGCTCGGCTACCGGATCAAGCTGCTGGGCGTGGCGGAGCGCACGGCGGCGGGCATCGAGCAGCGTGTGTGCCCAACCATGGTGCCGAAGACCTCGGCCATCGCGCAGGTCATGGGCGTGACCAATGCCGTGGCGATCGACGGCGATGCCGTGAAACAGCTCACGCTCGTTGGCCCCGGCGCAGGCGGCGGCCCCACGGCATCTGCGGTGGTGTCCGACATCACCGACATCGCGCGCGGGCTTGCCGGCGCTCCGTTCGGCATGCCCGTCGCAAGGCTGGAAAAACCAAGCCGCGCGCCGATGCAGCGCCACGAGGGCGGCTATTACATCCGCCTCGCCGCGCTTGACCGGCCCGGCGCTGCCGCCAGCATCGCGACACGCATGGCCGAAAGCGATATTTCACTGGAAAGCATCGTGCAGAAGCGCTCCGAGATTGCTGCGAAGCAGGACCCCAAGGGCCGTTCCGGCCAGCCCGTGCCCGTGGTGCTGATCACCTATGCGACCACGGAAGCCGCCATCCGCGCCGCCGTCGACCGCATCATGGTGGATGGCCACATCGCAGAGGCCCCGCAGGTGATCAGGATCGAGCGAGATTGAGGCGGGGGGGGTATTGGCCGGGAGAGGGCGGAAAAAGCCGAGCCAACTCACATTTGAAGCGTATCACGTGGCGGATTATCGAGGGTGGGATACGATAGATTTATAGCCAGAAGTTATCAGGTCGGCGCGGGGTGCGCGCCAATCCTTGGAATGCCACGGCGAGCATAGCGGGGTGACGTCGCGTGCGCTTATGGGCCCGCGATGATCGTATAGGGCATGGATCCCAACGTTTTTGTCGAGTTTCGAATCCCCAGTTCAGGATGACTAAGATCGAATTCGAATTGACCCATGTATCGGTTGGGTGACGCACCATACATGCCGCCCTCGTAGCTCATCTTTGAGCCGTCAGGCAACGGATCCAGATAAAGGAATTTGCCGCCGCCATATGCGAAGATGGTCGAAAAATGCGTCGGGTCCGTCCCCTGAATTTGCTGACCGAAGCCATCGGCGTGGATCAGCCAGACGCGCACCGGCGTCCCCTTGGAGAGCAACGCCTTGATTTTGCCGACGGCGCCAAGCATCTGCACGGGGTCGAAGCGCAGGTCCGCCATTTTGTCGCTGGTGGGCTTCTTATAGTAGACGTTGTAGGTTACGCTGGCGGGTGTTTTGAATATTTTTGGCCCGTAGCCTGCTGAGACATCGCCGCAATTGTATTTTCCAACCGTGGTATTCTGCTCGAGCAAAGCTTTATTGGCGTTGACGACTTTGGTGTAGACCGCAATGTCATTCCCGTTTCCAGAAATGGCGAGTTTCGAAAGCAAGTCTACGTCGAAGCCCGGGTGCTTCTGTGGCGCAGCTTTGACGTTCACGATCAAATCTTCGCTGAAATTCTGCTTGGTACCCGCGACGTAGGCGCTGACCCTGATCCCGTCGACGCTGGCGTTGCCGCGAATGGAAAACAGCGTGGAGGCCGTCGCCGGTTTGTCTGGCAGCACCTTTAGCAAGAGGGAAGTGGTACTCGGCGCAAGCTCCACGCTTAGCCGGTTGCCGGAAAAATCCCCGCCCGATTGCTTGAGAGTGACTTCACGGTTGAGCGGCAAATCGAAGGTGGAGATGTCTTCGCCGGTCTCATAAAGTTGAAAATTCGCCATGACCCTTCCCCGTCCTCGAACTCAATCATTTGCCGAGCCCGTCTTATTCGATATCCTCCAGATGAAAACCTGCTTACGCTCAGACTGTGACCGTTTTGGGTTTCTGACAACGGTGTTCCTGCAGTTTGCCAACATTCCCCAGTTGGCCGCCCGGACGAGGGCTATAGCAACTCGCCGACCGATCAGGCTCCATTGCGCCCGAATCAAACAGCCCAGTCCTGCTGGATGATTGTTGAGTTATGCAACATATCCTCTGATGTGCGTTACCAGAGTCCCGAAAACCGTCGTTATCGCGACTCTTGGAAGTCATGCACAACGCGCATGTCTGTGGCAGCGAAGTATTGCAATCCTGTTTCTGCTTTCAGGCAGCTGCATCAATGGTCGTTCATGCCCGCAACGGGCGCTTCCCACACGCCGCTGCCGTCGACAAGATCATGCTCGATGCCTACATCGCGGAGCCACTGCAGGTGATCAGGATTGAGCGGGGTTGATCCGCACCATCCGCCGAGCCGTAAATCCAACCATGCTGCGCATCCCCTACATCCTCAATCTGCTCATCCTTGTGCCGGTGGTGTTCACGCTGTTTGTGCAGCCGGATGCCATGCGCGCTGTGTTTGGCCCCGGATTGATCGATTCGCCGACCTTGCGCCCGCTGGTTGCCAGCCTGTGGTTCGGCGTGCTGGTCTGTTCGCTGGTCGCACTTGGCGCACCCGCCCGTTTCTGGCCGCTGTTGTTGTTTCAGGTTGTTTACAAAGCGGCCTATCTGGCTGTGCATGTCATTCCGGTGCTGCTGCGCGACGGCGCGGGCGCTGTCCCTGTCGGTGTTTCAGCGACTTTTGCCCTCATCGTGCTGGTCTGGCCGTTTTTCATCTGGCAGGCTCTTCAGGCTGACGCGCAAAGCGGTTGAGCGCGACGCGCAATTGCCGCGAGCGGCAAATCCGGCTATGCGCGACTCTACTGTAAAAAAATTGCACCCGAGGACCGCCCCCATGACCGATCTCACCATTCAATCCGGCCAGGTGATCGAGCGTGTCCTGTCGATGGAGCTTGTGCGTGTGACAGAGCGCGCTGCCGTCGCCGCCGCCATGCTGCGCGGGCGCGGCAACGAGATGGCGGCGGATCAGGCCGCCGTTGATGCCATGCGCCGCGAACTCAACAAACTGCCCATCGACGGCGAGATCGTCATCGGCGAGGGCGAGCGCGATCAGGCACCCATGCTGTTCATTGGCGAGAAGGTGGGCAACAAGCGCGGTCCCAAGGTCGATATTGCCGTCGACCCGCTGGAGGGGACCACGCTCTGCGCCAAGGACATGCCCGGCGCGATTGCCGTGATGGCCATGGCCAACGCCGGCACGCTGCTTTATGCGCCCGATGTCTACATGAACAAGATCGCCATCGGCCCAGGCTACGCGCGCGGCGTGGTCGATCTTGACGCCTCGCCAGAGGACAACATCCATGCCATCGCCCGCGCCAAGGGCTGCAAGCCCCATGAGGTCACCGCGCTGATCATGGACCGGCCCCGCCACGAGGCACTGATCGCCGCCGTGCGCAAGACAGGAGCCTCCATCCGGTTGATCACCGATGGCGACGTGGCCGGTGTGATCTTCACGACAATGCCGGAGAAGACCGGCATCGACATTTATCTCGGCATTGGCGGCGCACCAGAAGGTGTTCTGGCGGCAGCAGCACTGCGCTGCGTTGGTGGCCAGATGCAGGGCCGCCTCATTCTTGACACGCAGGCCAAGGCAGAGCGCGCCTACAAGATGGGCGTGCTTGATCCCAACAAGAAATATGACATGTCCGAAATGGCGTCAGGCGATGTCATCGTCTCGGCCACGGGCGTGACCGATGGCGCACTTCTGGCTGGTGTGAAGATGGGCAAGGATGTGATCGAAACCGAAACCATCGTCTATCGCTCGATCACCGGCACAGTGCGCAAGATCCACGGCGAGCACCGCCAGTTCGAGAAGTTCAAGCTCGATTGAGGGACGGACATACTGCTTCGATCAAGGCTGGTGGCGATGTCCGGTCGTCACTGGATGTTCAAGCGAATGTCGGCTTCGCGTTGCTGCCCGCTCGTGGAGGTGATGAGCACCTTCACTTTGTCAAAGCCGACATAGCCAGGCTTTGCATTGTAGAACAACGTGATGACGGGCAGCTGCACGCCCTGGCATTTCCTGACCAGGGCGACATGGCGCGCATTCAGCCGGAAATCCTTGAGAAACTCGTCTGTCACCATGCGGTTGATGAAGCGAAGTTCTGCGGTTCCCTGCTGCGGAAGCTGGCTGACGGTCACATTGAAGCCCCGGATGACCTTGCAGTCATCACCCATCTCCCAGGTGTCCCACACCACCTCCTCGCGGTTGTTGCGTGCGAAACGCGCGATGATCTCGCTCTCCACTCTCGCCTGCTGCGCAACGGCAGAGGTGATGGTGGCAGGCGGCAAGCCTGGCCAGGCTGCGGCGGCCATGCACAACAGCAGGGCATTTCTGGGCATCGTCAATGTCGGCTCTCCGGAATTGGGACAGTCGGGAAGCTCATCCCGCAAACATGGCTGAGCGATGTCGCCCGACCATTGCGCGATGATGGTCGATTGACGGGACGACGTCGAGAGCGATCATCGAACACTCAGCCGAATGTCGACATCGCGTTGGCCGCCATTCGTGGAGGTAATGAAGACTTTCATGCTGTCAAAGCCGACATAACCCGGCTTTGCCCTGTAGAAGACTGAAATCACGGGAAGCTCGACGCCTTGGCATTTCCTGACCAGCGCCACCATGCGGGCATTCAACCGATAATTGTTGAGCCATCCTTCCGTGATCATCCGGACGTTGCGGCGCAGTTCAACCGTGCCCTGCTGTGGCATCTGGCCGATCTTGACATTGAAGCCTCTGACGACCTTGCAATCGTCGCCCATCTCCCAACTCGTCCAGATCATCTGCTCCTGATTGTTGCGGACAAAGCGCGAGATCACCTCGTTTTCGACCGCCGCCTGCTGTGCCAACGCGACGGATACAGGTGAAGGCACGCCGCACAAGACTGCGAACATCATCGCCAGCATCAGAGCAATGTTACCCGTCTTCAACGCCGCAGCTCCAGTATGACGTAAAGAAAGAAGATCACCTGTCAAACATGGCCACCTGATGTCATCCATGTCAATTTCCGGACAGATCAAGATGTCGTAAAGGCAGACAAGGTATCTACCCCGTCAGCATCGGGAATGTTGCACCGATCGCCAGCGCAAAGGCAACGGCATGTGCGGCAGCAGCCACAGTGGGATGCCCTGTCCGCGCATATATCCAGTGCCCGAAAAGCCCGAACACGATGAGAAACGGCACGATCACCGGCACAATGATGGCCAGGAAAAACAATCGCTTGAGATCAAGTGCAACTGCGAGCGCAAGCGACAGGAGGAAGGCCAGCGGCACCGCGGCGGCTGCCCCGCGCGCCGCATGCGGGCCGCGCATGGCCCATTCGGTCGCCAGGAAATAGCTTGATGTTCCGGTGAGCAGCGCAAGGATCAGGATGATCCGCGCAGGAATGGGCGCAATCGCCGTCACGAACGTGTCGATGGCGAGGAAAAGCCCACCAAACGTGATCGACAGCGCAGCAAGGGCTGCCAGCACAAATCCGGTCCGGGCAAACACGGCGAGGTTTGGCAGTGATGAGCCGCTGAACCTGAGCATGACAAAGGTGAGAAGTCCGTAGAGCGCGAAATGCAGGGCCAGATAATCCGCCACCAGGATGGGCAGGAAATGCGTCGGCACAACTCTCAGGATCAGTGGCGTGGCGAGGGCGGGCACAGCTGCAACGAGCCAGAACCTGCGCCATGGCAGGCCGCCGCCGACAGAAGGCGCGCTGATGACGGGAAGAAGCCTTGAGAGTGGCCTGACAGCGACAATGAGGCCTGCCAGCAGGAGCACGATCCACAATCCGCTGCGCACTGGCGGGGTGCTGGTGGCCGCCCCAAACACGCTGGAGAGCCAGCCTTGAGCTTCGGATAGGCTGGCGGCGCTGTAAAGCACGCCGACATGCTCCACATTGGGCGCGATGACCAGCCGCCGCGCGCTGCCCTCCACCACGCTGCCATAGGTCACGCCAGGTTGCGGTGCAGCCCCCGCCACCTGACCCAGCAGTTTCAGGGCCTCAGTGGCAAGGTAACTTTCCCATTCGCCGGCGATGAGCAGGAGATTGCGCGGGCTTTGCGCCGTCACCACCTGCGAGAACGCGGAAATGGCAACCGTTGCGGCAATGTCCGGCTCTGCCTGGGCCACGCGGATGATGATGTCTGATGCCATGGAGTGCCCCAGCAGCGCCAGACGCCCGTCTCCCAGCCCGCGTGCGAAAGCCGCCATCCGCGTGGTCTGCATCACCAGCGAGCGCGTGGCCCCGCCGACTTCGGTGACGCTGCCGCCAAGTGGCGCTAGGTTTCGTCCATGACCCAGAAAATCGAACGTCACCGCGACCATGCCGCTGCGGGCCGCATTGAGTGCAAAAGCCTGCATCAGTTGCTGCGAGCCTGCAAAACCATGCGCGATCAGAACGACAGGGGCAGGCGTGGTCCCGGTCCTGAACACGGTGGCAGGAGTTCCCTCGATGGTCACGGTTTCAGCTATGACGTCGGCTCGGTCGCGCCAGAGACCCAGCAGCGCAACGACAACGAGCCCGGCGGCAACCACGGTCCATGCCATGTCGAAGATGGCGCATCGTGATCGAGACATGATCATGACTGTTCAGTGGATGAAAAGAGGGAAATGCCGCATCTGACTGGGTGCTTCAGATTGGCCGTCATGGGTCGCGTTGCTTGGTGTGCTGAGCAGGCTTGACCAGCCCGTAGCCCTTCACAAGCTCCCAGACATGGGCCGGGATCATGTTCCTGGCCTTGGCTGGCTCCTCGCGTTCCAGGTGCAGCACGGTTTCCACCGCCTTCATCTCGACGCGCGCGCGGGCGAATTCCAGCCCCCTTGGCCCGATGCGCGGCATCAGCCAGCTCACGATGGGGCGCAGCCAGTCCGGCATCCTGCGCAGGGGAAGGCCGCCCGCCGCCAGCTTCACGTTGGCCAGAAAGCCCTTGACCGCACCTTGCCGCTTGCCTGCGCTGCCAGGCGCTGACAGCGCCACTTCGTCACCGAGCAGGTCGA
>JANMIB010000205.1:0-7536 GCA_031375605.1 Allobosea sp.
ACCCTGGCTGACGCCCTGCCTGACGCCCTCGCGGCTGAGCGCCTCGACCAATGCGGCTTCGGCAAGCGCCTGCAGGCGGGGGTCGATCGAGGTCAGTACGGTGATGTCGCCCTCGACCGTGCCGATGAAATCATCCAGCACATCCATCACGTAGTCGGCGGCATAGGCAATGGTGTTCGCGCCATCACGCTCCACGGCTTCTGCAGGCTGGACCAGCGCGCCCTTGGCCGAGGCATCTGTGATGAAACCCTGCTCCGCCATGGCTGCAATCACCATCTGGGCACGACGCTCGGCAGCTTCGGGGTTGCGGTTGGGCGCCAGGCGGGAGGGGGCTTGAACCAGACCTGCAAGCATCGCGGCCTCAGCCACGTTCACGGCGCGGGCGGACTTGCCAAAGTAGCGCTGCGAGGCGGCCTCGACACCATAGGCACCGGACCCGAAATAGACCCGGTTGAAATAAAGTTCGAGGATCTGGTCCTTGCTGTAGGTCCGCTCGAGCCAGACAGACAGGATCGCCTCCTGGATCTTGCGCGAGAAGGTCCGGTCCTGTGTCAGGAACAGGTTCTTGGCGAGTTGCTGGGTCAGGGTCGAGCCACCCTGACTGACACCGCGCGTGGTGATGTTGCGCACCATGGCGCGCGTGATGCCAATGGGATCAAGGCCGAAATGGCTGTAAAAGCGCCTGTCCTCGATGGCCACGAAAGCGCGGGGCAGATGAGGCGGCAATTCCCTGATGTTGACACTGCGCCCGCCGGTTTCTCCGCGATTGGCGATCAGAACGCCATCCGCCGAAAGAACGGCAATGTTGGGCGGCCGTTTCGGCACGGTGAGCTGGTCAATCGGAGGCAACTGCGCTGCGTGATAGGCGATCACCCCGCCAAGACCCATCGCGCCCCACAGACCCAGGACGAGCGACCAGTAGGCCATGAAACCCAGGAAGGAACGGCGAGGCCTGCGGCGTCTGCCCCGCTGTGCGGGTGGCTCATGACCGCTGCCGCCGCGGCGTGCGCCAGAGGACGCCGCTCGCTGTTTGCCTGTCGTGTTGCCAGTCTTGTTGGCAGTCTTGCGGCCCTGAGCCGCACGATCATCGGCAGACAGGCGCATGTCGCCACGCTGCTCGGCCCGTGGTGCACGTGTGTCACCAAAGGTCGGTTCGCGTCGTGGTCCGTCGCGGTCAGCCATGCGCAGGTGTATCTCGCTGTTCGGTGTGGCTGAAAGAAAGCCACCACACCTTGTCAACGACAGTGAAACATGGCGCTTTTAAGGGGGGGTTAACCTGCCAGCCCCGCCCTTGAATTCACATGACCCGGATCAGTCAGACCGCCGCGCTGGCGCTGATCCACTTGTGCAGATCACTCTTGGGTGCGGCGCCGGCCTTTTGGGCTATGAGCTTGCCGCCCTTGAACATCATCAGGGTCGGGATCGAGCGGACCCCGAACTTGGCCGAGACAGCCGGGTTCTCATCGACATTGAGCTTCACGATCTTGACCTTGCCAGCCATCTCCGCGGCAATCTCGTCGAGCGCTGGTGCGATCATGCGGCAGGGGCCACACCATTCAGCCCAGAAATCGACCACGACCGGTTCGGCAGAGTTCAGCACGTCAGCATCAAAGCTGGCATCGGTGACCTTGTTGGCGGCGCTCATGGGGTTCTCGCACTTTCAGTGTTGCTGCCGCGGCCACCCGCGAACGATAGGGACCAGAACCTATGAATGACCACGTCACGGGTCAAGGCCAAGCGCGAGGAAGGCCGGTCGCGTCACTGCTCTGTGATTGAGCCCTGGATGGAGCCCTGGATGGAGGCTTGGATCGAGGCCATTGTGCTTGATGGCGTGAAAACGGCACCGAGCGCAGCCTCAAGCTGACCGTGGCTTATCTCGATCACCACCGGCCCTGACGTGTAGATCACCAGCACCCGCACCGGGCGGTCCGGATACAGCTCCATCAACAAGGACCGGTAGGTCGCCACCTGTGCCAATGTGGCCGCGCTGATCGCGTCCGCATCGCGCGGCGGCACGAGGCCTGTCTTGAAATCAGCCAGAATCACCTCGCGTGGCCGGACCAGAAGCCGGTCGATTCGGCCCGAAACCTGACGTCCGGTACCGCCGATCCTGATCTCGCCTCCGATCTCGACCTCGGCCAGGGAGCCTTCGCCGAACAGCATGGCCAGTTTCACGTCGTCCATCACCGCGATGGTCTGGTCGATCATGTCTGCCTGTTGTCCGGGTGTCGCAAAAGACCCATGCCGAGCGGCAAGGCGCTGCGCCAGGTTGCGCCGCATATCGTTCTGGACGCCAGGCAGCCATTGCAGCAGCAGATGCACGAAGCGCCCACGCGCTGCTGCATGCGCAAGATCAGCTCCGGATGATCCGGAACGGTTCTGGATGTCGGGCGTGCGATCTGCCTGGTCTGCGGCCTGAAGCAGGCTGGCAGGCGCGAGCGGGGGCAGCGGCACCTGCTCTTTCGGCAAGGCATCATGGACCCAAGCTGGCAAGGCGGGCGGGGGCGCTTCGGGCATGACCGTGACCGGCTCAAGTGCCACTGCCTCCGGCGTGACCTTGAACCGGCGCAGGCCAAGCCCGCTCAGCAGCCCGCCCGCGATCCCGTCCACCGGCACGAGGCCCGCTGTGGTGTTCAGCAGGCCGGCCTCGATCAGGCCATACCACGATGTCGCGAGTGTCTTTGCCCGTGAAGGCTTGGGCCTGACACCGCAGACAACAAGCCGGTTCTCCGCCCGTGTCATCGCGACATACAGCAGACGATGGTGCTCCTCGATGGCCTTTTGGCGCGCCATCCCCCGCGCGCTGGCCGCAGCCATGCTGTCATCGGCGCTGCGCGGCGACCACACGGTCACGGTGTCACGCCCATTCGTGCCGATCTGGCCTTTTGAAGGAATTTCGATCAGCGGGCTGATTTTCTGGCTGCCGGGTTCGGCCCCGATGTCTGCGATGAAGACGACCTTGGCTTCGAGCCCCTTCGCGCCGTGCACCGTCATCACGCGCACTTCGCCAGAAGCAATCGCCAGGTCGCGCTTCACATCATCCGAGCTGGCCTCGATGCCCGCCAGAAAGCGCAAGAGCGACGGCCCTTCACGCTGTTCGTGATCAAGGGCGCGCACGAGAAAGGCGTCGATGGCATCGGCAGCCTCCGCACCCAGCCTGGCCAGCATGGCCGTGCGCCCTCCCATCACCGACAGGATGGTCGAGAAGAATGTGAACGGCCCGCTACTCATGGCCAGCTGCTCGATGGTTGCCAGCTTGCGATGCGCCTGGCTGTCCCTTTCAACGGGAGATGCGGCAAGCGCTGACCGCAGGGAGCCGGTTCGCTGAGGCGCAAGGCGCAGCAGGTCATCGTCGCCTAACCCAAACAGGGGGGACTTCAGCACGACAGCCACCATGAGATCGTCGTCAGGCAGGAGCGCGGCGCGGGCGAGCGCCACCATGTCCTCGATGGCAATGTGTTCCGACAGCCTCATCCTGTCCATGCCCGCAACCGGAACGTTTGCGCGCTTGAGGGCCCGGACAATGGCCGCGAAAGCCGCATTGCGCTTTGGCAGCAGGATCAGCACGTCGCCCGCGCTGAACGGCTGGCCAAGATCATCATGTCCCGCCTGCAGCCAGCTTTTCAGCGTTCCGGCAATGGTGCGGGCCAGACGCTGTGCCGGGGCCTCCCTGTCGGGAGAATCGAGCGGCCTGTGCCAGACCACCTCCTGATCGACCTCCTCAGGTTCCACCAGATCCCACAGATCAACGGCACCGCCATCATTGCCGCGAACGGTTTCGTGCACCGTCGATGTTTCCAATGGATCAGACGACAGGCCCTTGAACGCAAAAGGATCAGCAAAAACCGCATCGACAGCCTCGATCACATCGCGTGTCGAGCGAAACGAGACGGTCAGCCTGACATCGGCGAACAGGTCGCCCTTGTCACGGAACCGGCGGCCCAGGTCAAAGCGCTGCTGGCCGAACTCCTCGGGTGCGGCACCCTGGAAGCCGTAGATCGATTGTTTCTCGTCACCCACGGCAAAGATCGTGCGCGCCAGTCTGGGATCACGCTGGCCTTCGCCGGAGAGGAACTCGGAGGTCAGCGTATTGAGGATCGCCCATTGATCGCGGCTGGTGTCCTGCGCCTCGTCGACCAGAAGGTGATCGAGGCCGGCATCAAGCTTGTAGATCAGCCAGGCGGCATCGACGCTTGCGAACAGCTCGCGTGTGCGCTGGATCAGGTCGGTGTAATCCAGCACGGCCATGCGCCGCTTTGTGGCGCTGTAATCTGCCAGGATCAGGCGGGCCACCGTGAACAGTGCCAGGCTCTGCTCGAACGTCACCAAGCCATTGAGGCGCAGGCGATAGGCCTGGAAGGCCTTTAAAGCAGCCTCCAAGCGCACTTCGAGGCTGGGGACAGCTTTCAGGACCGGCTTCGTGACGACGTCCTTGCGAGGCTCGTTCTTGCCCGTCAGAAATACATCCTGCCAGAGATCGATACAGCCGCCGTCATCGGCAAGCCTGTAAGCCTGCTCAAGCGCATGCCATCTGCGCTTTTCGGTCGCCGAGCCATAAGCCAGCACGGCTGCAGCCAGATCGGCAAAATCGAGGGCCTCGATAATAGCTGCCAGCCCCTCGCCTTGCACCTGGCTTCGGGTCCATGACGGATCCACCTCGAGCGCCGCCGCCAGATCATCGCTGATCGCCCGACGTGACCTGACAACGCCGCCTTCATCGGTCAGGAACCGCGCGGAACCGAGGGCCTTGTCGATCAGGCCACGAAAGCGCTGGTCATCGATCGCACTGGCGACGAGATCGAGGGAAGCCTTCAGTGCAACTGCGTCATCGCCCGCAAGGCCCAGCGTGCGCGCGATCGCGGCCTCGATCGAAGCGGCCTTGTCGGTGTCGCTGATCACCTGAAAGTGGGCAGGGATGCGCGCCTCGAATGGGGCCGTCTGCAAGACACGTGTGCAGAATGCGTGGATGGTCTGCAGTTTCAACCCGCCAGGCGTTTCAAGCGCCTCTGCGAACAGACGCCGTGCCCGCGTGCGCTCCGCTGCAGACGGGGCCTGCCCCAGCACCTCGACCAATCTTTCATCCAGCGAGGCATCATCCAGCGGAACCCAGGCCGCCAGAATTCCGAACAGCCGGTTGGCCATGTTGGCGGCAGCAGCCGTTGTATAGGTCAGGCACAGGATGCGGGCCGGGTCGATGCCGGTGAGCATCAGTCGCAGGACACGGCGCACCAGCACCGTCGTCTTTCCCGAACCGGCATTGGCCGACACCCAGGCGCTCGCCGCCGGATGGGACGCATCGGCCTGCAGCCGCAAGGTCTGTGGCGGGACGGTGCGATTGGTGGCGCTGGAGGGCGTGCTCATGATGTCTGCCTCATGATGTCTGCCTCATGGGCTGTCCTCATCAGCGCCTTCACCTGACAAGGACCATTCCTTGACCCGCGCCAGATGATCAAAATCACCGGCATAACGCATGAACTGCGGTGCAAACCGTGATGTGAACGGGCGCTCGCCACTGCGAAAACCGGCCACCATGTCCGTGAAGCCAGCAAGGCACTCTGCAGAAAGACGCGCCAGCTCTGCTGGCGTTGCGATCTCGCTGGATTGCAATCCGTCCGCATCAGCCTTCAGCGCAACATAGCTGGCGCTGCTGATGACGGCAGGGCCGAAACTGACAGGCGCACTGGTCGCGCCTGTCACGCCCATGCCTTTAGCCGTGAATGGCGCTGCCACACCCATGGCCGATTCCAGCAGGAGTTGCGGTGCCAGTCCGGCCTTGATCTGTGGCTTGGATGGCGGTGTCCCGGTCTTGAAATCAAGGACCGCAAGCGTGCCGTCAAGGCGCTCCTCGATCCTGTCCGCACGGGCACTGAGGCTGACCTCGGCACCATCCGGCAACCTCAGCGGCAGCTTGATGCGCAGCTCCGTGCCAACGCGGAGGATCGCCCCGCGCCTTGCCTGCTCCCAGGCCACGATGGCGGGGATGAGATCGACGAAACGAGGCCACCAAAAGCCCTGGACATCCGGCTCGTCGATGACATCCGCGAACACAGCCTCGCCGATGGCCCTCATCTCCCGTATGGGTTCATCCGGCAACGCGGCAGGCCACCGGCGGGCAAACCTGTCCATGACATCATGCAGCAATGTGCCCCTGTCGGCGGCACCCAGCACCACCTGCAACGGTTCGAGCGGCTGGAGATCGAGAATGCGTTTTGCGAAAATCGCATAAGGATCCCTCAGCAGGTTTTCGGCTTCGCTCACGCTGAAGCTGGATGGCTGGAGAGACTTGTCAGGCCTGGGGCGAGGCCGCTCGATGGCAATGTCCTCGGCAGGACGGTCAAGCCCGCGGGCCAGCGTGACAAAGTCCTCGCCCTGGCGCAGCGCCTCCTGCCATGCCGCCTGTGGCGCGACAGCTTTCAGCCGCTGCCAGAAACGCGATGGCAACGTCTGGACGCCTGCGAGCTTGACGGACCGGCTCAGGATGACGTGGTCCGCACAAAACCCCTGAATGAAGTCATGCGCGCTCTGCCCGATGCGACGTTCCGGGGAAGACAGGCCGATCTCGGCCCGCATCGCCCGGTTCAGGAAAGGGTCAGTCGTGGTCTGCGGCGGCCAGACAGTCTCGTTCAGGCCGCCAAGTATCATCAGATCAGCCGGCATCAGGCGCGCTTCAAGCAAACCCAGCAGCAGCACGCGGGGATGTTCGCGGCGCCTGGCGCGCACCACCCGGTCAGCCATGGCTGTGCGGCAGATCAGGGCGAGGTCGTCGGGTGTCCCGTCCGTGCCAAGGCAGGCGGTTTCCAGATCGCCCACAAGCGCCTGAAGCGCTTCGCCATCGCTGCCCAGAAAGATGCCCGATGTGCCATCAGGGCCGCATGTCATGCGCTCGAGCGCCAGACGAAGGCCGCAGATGGCGCTGCCCAGATCAAGGCGGCCCTCCACCGGCAGCACCAACGGCGAAAGGGCATCTGCCAGACGCGTGACCAGATCACTGGCCGCCTGGGTCGCGGCGGCATCGAGGCGCTGGCGGCAACGCGGGGCGCGGTGGTCGGCGATCCGCTCCGGCATGGCGGCGAGAGCCGATTCCAGCCCCGCCATGCCAGAGCCGGTCCGCACACCCCTCAGCGCACCGATCTCAAGAGCCTGACGGGCATGGGCAAGCTGTGGCAGCTCAAGACCAAGCCGGATGACAGGCTGATGCAGCAGTTCAAGCACCGTTTCGGCCGTTGCGCCGCTGACCAGAACCTCGGCCAAGGCCAGCAGCGCATGACCCGCATGTGTCCGGTGAAGCGGCTGGCCTGCAGAATCATCCATGATGATGCCCCAGCGCCCCAGTTCGAGCGCCACGCGCTCGGCAAGGCCCCTGTCCGGCGTGACCAGCGCCACCGTCCGGCCAGGCTCATGCAGCGCATGCTTCATCGCCAGGGCAACAGCCAGACCTTCAAGCCGCTCATCAGGCGCTTCAAGAATCCGGACACTTGCCATCGCCAGCCCGGTCACGGCCACAGGCACCCGCTGCGGCAATGTCTGCCAGGCTTC
>JANMIB010000217.1:0-4078 GCA_031375605.1 Allobosea sp.
AGGATGAAGGCCGTGATCGCGACGGCCCGGCCAAGATAGATCCAGGCCAGAAGGTGCCGCTTAGGCATGCGCTGCGAAAGCCAGCCGGAGCCGAGCGAGCCGAAGGCATTGGCAAGGCCGATGGTGGCAAGCGTCCAGGCACCGACCCAGGCTGGCATGCTGATGTCGTTGAAATATGCCGGCATGTGCACGGTCATGAAGGCGAGCTGGAAGCCGCAGGTGAAGAAGCCGATCACCAGAAGCACATAGGAGCGATGCCGGAACGCCTCGGCGAGCGCCTGCGCGATGCTCTGGCCCGGCATGTCCTGCGCTTTCTGGACTTCCCCACCTTTGGCGATCCCGCGCGTTGCCAGCACAAGCGTGAGCGGCATGGCCGCAAGCACCGTGAACGCGAACACGACAAGCGCCTGCTGCCAGCCGATGCTGTCGATCAGGATATTGCCGATGGGCGGATAGAAAAACTGACCAAACGAGCCTGCGGCTGTCCCGGCACCCAGCGCGATCGGCTTCCAGTCATCGGGAAGCAGCTTGGCGAAGGCGGCGAGCACGAGGTTGAACGAGCAGGCCGACAGGCCAAAACCGATCAGGACCCCGCCCCCCAGATGCAGGAGGCCAGGGGTCGAGGCATAGGCCATGACCACAAGGCCAAGCGCGTACATCACCAGCCCGACGACAAACACCCTGACCGTGCCATAGCGATCCGCGATGGCGCCGGAAAAAGGCTGGCCGACACCCCAGAGCAGATTCTGGATCGCCAGCGAGAGCGAAAAGACCTCACGCGTCCAGCCGTATTCAGTTGTCATGGGAATCTGGAAAAGCCCGGCAGAAGCGCGAGGGCCGAAGGTGATCAGCGCAACCAGGCAACCGCAGACAATGATGGCCTCGGGCGTGCGCCAGAATGGCATGCCCGCACGGGCGGGTGGACCTGATGATGACATGGCGTACTTTCCGGCAGCAAAACGCTGATCTGACTGCCAGTTTATCATTCCGTTGAAGCGCGCCAAGCCGCGATTGGTGATCGCTCCCATTCACGCAGGTCATGACGGCAGCCCCGCGTGTCAGACATGATCACGACAATCAGCCCGCAGTTAACCGGGCATCAACCTTACCGGTTGATAACCATGTTGCGTGATTGTCTTGCGCATCGTGTGTTGCGGCCCCGTGGCGTTGAGTGTGTGTTGATGCGTTCCAAGAAGCGTTCGCCTGTCCATCGTTCGTCTGTCAATCGTACGCCTTTCAATCGTACTTGGCGTCAGGTCCTGGCAGCGAAAGCCCGCCCGCGAGGCCTTCTCTGGGCCGTGTCCACGGGCCTGATTGTCTCCTTCGCGGCAGTGGCCGGACAGTCCCCGCCCAATCATTCTCTTGCCATGGCCGAGCCGGCAACCATCACGTCAAAGGCCGCCTATCGCGTCGCTGGCCTGACATTGTTCATGCCAGCCGCCTACTCGCCCGACGAGCCGTCCATGGCGGTCCAGAAGCCTTCGATGCTCAACCCCCGCTCTGATCTCAAGAGCCTTGCACAGGTCCGCGCACCGGTGTTTCCCGACATCGACCGCAGCCGCAAGGGCGACCAGCTCGCGCCGTTGCGGCCCACGTTGTCGACCCAGCTCGATGCGCCCATCCACGTCAGCAAGGACGATCTTGACCGGCTCATCTTCGGGGCTGAAGGCGAAGGCGTGGTGTCGGCAGGCTTCAATCTGTCGCTGAGCCATCTGGCACTTCTCGGGCCGGGACAGTTCGAGCGCCTGACCCCGGAGAGCCAGATGCCCGACATGACAGCCCCTGAGCTGGCCATGGCCGACACGTCCAAGCCCGAGACATCCATGCCCGAGACTGCAACAGCCGTGCTCCAACTGGCCGCACTTCCGCCAGGCTCTGCCATGGCCCAGACCAGCCTCACCCCCAAGTCGGAGCCGCTGGCCCGGTCCCACTATGCCGCGCTGATTCCGGACTCGCACCAGTTCCGCGAAATGCGCTGCCTCGCCGAGGCCATCTACTTCGAGGCCCGCAGCGAGCCGGAGGAAGGCCAGGCCGCCGTGGCGCAGGTCGTGCTCAACCGCGTGCGGCACGAGAACTATCCAGACAGCGTCTGCGGCGTGGTCTACCAGAACAGGCACAGGTTCCTTGCCTGCCAGTTCACCTTTGCCTGCGAAGGGCGTTCCTTGCGCATCACCGAGCCTGAACCCTGGAGGGTGGCGGTGCAGATCGCGACAGATGTGGTCAGCGGGAAGATCTATCTCACCGATGTCGGTGCCTCGACCCATTATCATGCCGACTATGTACGTCCACGCTGGGCAAAGCGCCTGAAGCGAATGGACGCCATCGGGCGGCACACCTTCTACAAGCTGAGGCCAGGTCAGGCCTGATATGGCCTGACGACAGTAAGATGGTCAGGCCTGATATGGCCTGACGATAATAACCAATTCAGGCCTGATATGGCCTGATGACAATGACTAAGTCAGGCCTGATCAGGCCTGACAACAATGCGCCCGTGCCGTGCGACACAGCTTCGCGCAAGGCAAGACAGGGGTGGCGCGCGGTTCTGACGTGTGGCAGTCATGATCCTCCATTTTCAACGCCCCTGTCAGGGCCCATCCTCCTATCCGGCTGCATCTGATGAGCATTGAGACGCCTTGCATCAAGATCTGTGTGATCGATCCCGGCACAGGCTTTTGCGCCGGGTGCGGGCGCACGGGTGAGGAAATCGGGGCTTGGCAGGGACTTCACCCCGGCCAGCGCCGCGAGATCATGGCCAGCTTGCCGCAGCGGATGAGCACGATCGTGTCCCGCGACAACCGCTGCACGGTCCGGCGGCAAGCCAGGACCTGACACAAAGCCATGACGCAAGAAGCCATGACACAAGCGCCGTTCTGGAAAACGCTCACGCTTGACGAGATGTCGCCCGAGCAGTGGGAAAGCCTGTGCGATGGTTGCGGGCGCTGCTGCCTCGTGAAGCTGGAGGAAGAGGACACCGGCACCATCCATGCCACCGATGTCGCCTGCACTTTGTTCGATGCCGGCACCTGCCGCTGCAAGGACTATGAACACCGCTCCACGAAGGTGCCTGATTGCGTCACGCTGACCCCGCTGGAGGTGCGCACGCTGGCCTGGCTGCCGCCGACCTGCGGCTACAGGCTGGTGGCCGAGGGCCAGGATCTGAAATGGTGGCACCCGCTCCTGTCAGGCACGCCCGATACCGTCATCGAGGCGGGTGTTTCGGTCAAGGGCCGGGTGTTTGCCAGCGAAGACGACGTGCCGCCTGCGAAACTGGTTGACCGGGTGACGAAGTGGCCGTTGCGCTTCCCGCCAAAAGCCAGATGAAACTTGGCCAGATGAGCGCCGGTCATGCCTGCAGGCGTTGAGCGAAAACTACCCAAATATGCCATGACGAATGTTCAGGCGCTGTTCAGTGCCGATTGGTCAAACGACGAGATTGAAATGTCGCGCTGTTTTTGACACAAGGACCGCAGCGTTTCGCATGTGCGAGATGGTTGCGATCCGGACTTTCCCGCACAGGCCTTGCTGGCGCGGTCACTTCATGAGGAATTCTCCATGAGCGGCAAGAAGTGGGTCTACACCTTTGGCGATGGCAAAGCCGAAGGTCAGTCAAGCATGAAGAACCTGCTTGGCGGCAAGGGAGCCAACCTCGCGGAGATGTGCAATCTGGGACTGCCTGTGCCGCCCGGCTTCACGGTGCCGACCGAGGTCTGCGCCTACTATTATGACAATGGGAACAGCTATCCGCCGGAGTTGAAAGACCAGGTCGAGACTGCATTGGCAGAGATCGGGCGCATCGCCGGCAAGACCTTCGGCGATCCTGCCAATCCGCTGCTTGTTTCGGTGCGCTCGGGCGCGCGTGCCTCCATGCCCGGCATGATGGACACCGTGCTCAACCTCGGCCTCAATGATTTGACCGTCACGGCGGTGGCGCGCGCGGCAGGGGACGAGCGCTTTGCCTATGACAGCTACCGCCGGTTCATCACCATGTACTCGGATGTGGTGCTGGGCTGCGACCATCATCATTTCGAGGAAACCCTTGACGCCTACAAGGAGCGCAAGGGCGTCCATCTCGACACGG
>JANMIB010000219.1:0-2916 GCA_031375605.1 Allobosea sp.
GATCAGAACAGCCGCGTTCTTGTCGAAACGGATGACAGAGCCATCCACACGCTGAACATCCTTGGCTGTGCGAACGACGACCGCCTTCATGACGTCACCCTTCTTCACGCGCCCACGCGGTATCGCCTCCTTGATGGAAACGACGATAATATCCCCAATGCCAGCGTAACGACGCTTGGAACCACCGAGGACCTTGATGCACATTACACGACGGGCGCCGGAATTGTCCGCGACCTCGAGATTGGTTTGCACCTGGATCATGGCCGTGATCCTTTCTCTGATAATCAGACCGGTTTCCAGACTTTCATCCGGACTACGACTGTCGGGAGCTTCATGAAATGGCGCGTGGATTCACCGCACGCCTGAAGGCCCCCAGCCAAACGAAAAGAGATCACGCCTTCGGCGCATTCTCCAGAACAACCCAGCACTTCAGCTTGGAGATCGGCGCAGATTCTTCGATCCAGACCATGTCTCCCGCTTTGAAGCGGTTGGTTTCATCATGCGCGTGGTAATTCTTGCTGCGCCGCACCGTCTTCTTGAGAAGAGGGTGGGTAAAGCGGCGCTCAACCTTCACCACGAGCGTTTTTTCCTGCTTGTCGCTGACAACGACGCCCTGAAGTACACGTTTTGGCATAATTTGCTCCTTCAGGCCTTCGCTGTGGCAGGCTTGCTGCGCGCCAGCGTCTTGACGCGAGCGATGTCCTTGCGAACCTCGGTCACACGTGACGTGTTTTCCAGCTGGCCGGTGGCCCGCTGAAAGCGCAGGTTGAACTGCTCTTTCTTGAGCTTCAGGAGTTCATCCTGCAGCTGGTCACCGCTCATGACCTTCAGATCGGACAGGCGTTGTGTGCTTTTCATCGACCCCTCCTCACTCGGCTATGCGCTGGATAAAGCGCGTCTTGATCGGCAACTTGGCAGCCCCGAGGCGGAAAGCCTCACGAGCAGTCTCTTCGCTGACGCCTTCGACCTCGAACATCACACGGCCGGGCTTGACGCGGCACGCCCAGAATTCAGGAGCGCCCTTGCCCTTGCCCATACGCACTTCGGTTGGCTTCTGCGAAACCGGAACATCCGGGAACACGCGGATCCAGACACGTCCCGCGCGCTTCATGGCACGCGTGATCGCACGGCGGGCAGCCTCAATCTGACGCGCGGTCACACGCTCAGGTTCGAGAGCCTTAAGGCCAAACTGGCCGAAATTAAGCTCCGTGCCGCCCTTGGCAACGCCATGAATGCGTCCCTTGAACTGCTTGCGGAAATTGGTTTTCTTCGGTTGAAGCATGATGAACCTCGATCAACCTCAGGCTTGGTCGCGTTCACGACGGCGATCGCCACCGCTAGACGGACGGGAAGCCTCTTCGTTCATGCGCTTGTCCTGCGCCATCGGATCATGCTCAAGGACTTCGCCCTTGAATATCCAGACCTTGATGCCGCAAGTGCCATATGTTGTGAATGCCGTTGCGACACCGTAGTCAATGTCCGCGCGCATCGTGTGCAGCGGAACCCGACCTTCACGATACCATTCCTGGCGGGC
This sequence comes from Allobosea sp., assembly GCA_031375605.1. Lineage (GTDB taxonomy): Bacteria > Pseudomonadota > Alphaproteobacteria > Rhizobiales > Beijerinckiaceae > Allobosea. The sequence goes on from JANMIB010000219.1 coordinate 1,535, forward strand.
GATCTCTGCACCGCCAAGCCGGCCGGCACAATTGATGCGGATACCTTCGGCACCCAGACGCATGGCTGACTGAACAGCACGCTTCATGGCGCGGCGAAAAGCAACACGGCGCTCGAGCTGCTGGGCAATGGAGTCGGCAACCAAGGTTGCATCGACTTCAGGCTTACGCACCTCGACGATGTTGATCGCAACATCGGCCTTTGTGAGCTGCATGACCAGCTTGCGGATCTTCTCGATGTCAGCACCCTTCTTGCCGATGACCACACCCGGACGAGCCGAAAGAATGGTGACGCGGCACTTCTTGTGCGGACGCTCGATGATGATCTTCGATATGGCGGCCTGCTTGAGCGCCTTCATCAGCGCGGCGCGGATTGCAAAATCCTCATGAAGCAACTGCCCATACTCGGCACCCTGCGCAAACCAGCGCGAGTCCCAAGTCCGGTTGATGCCGAGGCGCAGACCGATCGGATTAACTTTCTGACCCATCGTTCTCTCCTCAGGCCTTCGCCACAGGCGTTTCGCGCACCACGATTGTGATGTGCGCAAACGGCTTCAGGATTCGTGCACCACGACCGCGGGCACGGGCATGGAAGCGCTTCATGACAAGGCCCTTGCCGACATGGGCCTGGACAACGACAAGATCATCCACATCAAGTGCATGGTTGTTCTCGGCGTTCGCAATGGCGCTCTGGAGGCACTTGCGGACATCAAGAGCGATACGCTTGCGCGAAAACTCAAGATCAGCCAGCGCAGTCGCAACTTTCTTGCCGCGGATCAGCCCCGCAAGAAGGTTGAGCTTCTGGGGGCTGACGCGCAAATTGCGTGCAACCGCCTGGGCTTCCTTGTCGCTGAGCGCGCGGGGAGTGGCAGCCTTAGACATGGCTCACTTCCTCTTCGCTTTTTTGTCTGCGGCATGACCGTAGAACGTGCGGGTCGGCGAATACTCGCCGAACTTCTGACCAACCATTTCCTCGGAAACAGTGACCGGAATGTGCTTCTGGCCGTTGTAAACGCCGAACGTCAGACCGACGAACTGCGGCAGGATCGTGGAGCGACGGCTCCAGATCTTGACGACTTCCGAGCGGCTCGAATTACGAGCAGCATCGGCCTTCTTCAGAAGGTATCCGTCAACAAACGGACCTTTCCAAACAGAACGAGCCATGGCCTCAGCCCTTCTTCTTGCGAGCGTGGCGGGAGGCCACGATGAATGTGTCGGTACGCTTGTTCACGCGTGTCTTCTTGCCCTTGGTCGGCTTGCCCCACGGGGTGACCGGATGGCGACCACCTGACGTGCGGCCTTCACCACCACCATGCGGGTGATCAACCGGGTTCATCGACACGCCGCGGTTGTGTGGGCGCTTGCCCAGCCAGCGGTTGCGGCC
>JANMIB010000238.1:0-5544 GCA_031375605.1 Allobosea sp.
GCCCCGATCTGGGTGGCCATGGAATATCGCTACATGCCGCCTGTGGCAGAACTGATCCGCGAGGTCAGGGCGGGCACGGTGGGTGAACTCAAAATGTTCGCGATCCGCGAACATCGCTTCCCTTTCCTGAAGAAAGTGGGCGACTGGAACCGGTTTGCGGTGCGCACAGGCGGCACGCTGGTCGAGAAATGCTGTCATTTCTTCGATCTGATGCGGGTGGTGACGGGCGACGAACCTGTCCGCGTCTATGCCTCCGGCGCGGCAGATGTGAACCATAAGGATGAGAGCTATGATGGCCGCGTGCCGGACATTCTCGACAACGCCTATGTGATCGTGGATTTCCGCTCAGGCGTCCGTGCGCTGCTCGATCTGTGCATGTTTTCGGAAGGTTCGTACTGGCAGGAAGAGCTGGCGGCCACCGGCTCGCACGGCAAGGTCGAAGCCTTCGTGCCCGGTCCGGCCCGCTTCTGGCCGGGTGGCGGCGAGCGCGAAAGCGAAATCCTCGTGTCGCGGCGTGAACCGCAGAATCCGCAGCGCCGCAAGGTCCATGTCGACGAGGCGATCCTGAAAGCCGGCGATCACCACGGCTCGACCTATTATCAGCACATAGGTTTCAACCGCGTGGTCCGCGAGGGAGGGGCTGTCGATGTCACGCTGGAAGACGGGCTCAAGGCTGTCCGCATCGGCCTCGCCGCCGAGCAGTCGATCCGCGAAGGGCGGGCGGTCAGTCTGGCTTGAGGGTGACAATTGTGTCCGCCAATCGCTCGCGCGTCTCCTTGCGGTTTCGCAGCAGAGTTTCAAACAACCTCATGATGTTGAGTGGCAACAACACGCAGTGCAGCACAAGTACCGGCATAAGGGCCATGGCTGCACCATAAATGATGAACAGGACATTTGCAGCAATTGCGAAAGCCCGCAAGTTACCCATCCGCTTGCAATAAAATGTAGCCGCAGTTGCGCCTGCAGCTGCGAAGCCAATGACCTCGATCAACCAACTCGCCATGTCACCAGCTCCTTGTCCACAAGTTCGGACATTGCCGGATGAAACTGGCATGGCGGGCGTCAACCCAGCGTCACGCATGGGTTGACGTTAGGATGACGAAGGGCTTGCAGCTGACGTTGACTGTTGGGGCGGAGCTGCCAGCACGCGCGGCGATCATGAAGTCACACCCTGCGTGGGGGGTAACTGTCATGGCAGTATGGCCCAAACCGCGCCCGATCGTCATGGCCGGACTTGATCCTGCCATCCACGTCTTCTTGCGAGTTGGCCAAACGTGGATGCCCGGCTCAAGGCCGGGCATGACGGCAGAATTGAATTGCCCATGGGGCAGCTCTGCTTGCCGAAACCTCTCGATCTCAGTTCGCAGCACCTGCCGCGACACCGGCTTCCTTGATTGCCTTGGCCCATTTGGCCACTTCCGCATCAAAAGCTGCCTTGTGGGCGGCGGGTGTGCGCTGTGCCTCCGGAAAGGCAGTGGTGCCGAAGGAGGCGAAACGGGCGTTGATCACCTCGTCCTTCATGGCGGACTGCAAAGCCGTGCCGAGCTTGCCAAGCGCCTCCGGCGGCGTGCCCTTCGGGGCATACAGCCCATGCCAGATGGTCATGTCGATGGCGGTGCCGCTTTCGCGCGCGGTCGGCACGTCCTTGATGATGTCGAGCCGCTGCGGGGAGGTCACGGCATAGGCCTTTATCTTGGCGCCCTGGATTTGCGGGATGGCGCTGGTCGACTGGTCGCAGAGGGCATCGACCTGGCCCGCGACCAGATCATTCATGGCCGGACCGGTGCCGCGATAGGCAACCTGCGTCGGCTTTGTGCCTGCCGCCTGGTTCATCAGGAGAATGCACAGATGCGAATTCGACCCGATGCCTGCATGGGCCATGGTCAGCTTGTCACCCTGCGCCTTGGCATAGGCGAAGAAGTCGTCCGCGTTCTGCGGTGCCAGCGCCATCTTGCCGGTGACGACCATCGGCCCGGTGTTGATCATGCCAAGCGGCTCGAATGCAGTCGCGGTGTCATAGCGCAGGTTGTTGTAGAGCGCGGGCGCGGCCTTCAGCGCGAGATGGTGGATCAGGATGGTATGACCATCCGCTGGTGCGCTGGCAACGCGCGCGGCACCCGTCGTGCCACCGGCACCTGCAACGTTTTCAACCACGACCTGCTGGCCGAGCGTGCGGCTCATGTGCTCGGCAAGAAGCCGCGCGATGACGTCGCTGGGCCCACCCGCTGCGAAGGCCACGATGAGCGTGATGGACTTGGTGGGAAAGCCCTGCGCTATGGCGGGAAGCGCGGCAAGGCCAGCAAGGGCACCTGACAAAAGAACCGATGTGATCAATCTTGACATGAAAATTTCCTGTTTCGTGTTTTGGTTTCAACGCATGAACGACAGATAGTGCGCATCATCGGTCAGGCACAGGCTCACCCGCCATTCGACCGGCCTTGCATCGAGTGAGAGGGCAAGCCGCTGCACCATCAGGGCAGCGTGCCCGGCCTTCTTGCCCAGAACCGCAGCATCCGCCGCGTTCAACCCGATGGCTTTGAGCTTCTCGCGGGCATGGCCGATGGTGACACCATAGCGCTCGGCATAAAAGGCATAAAGGCTGTTTGGCACCGGCCCGTCGGTCAAGCCGGGAAACATCTCGTCCGGCAATGACAATGTCTCGATGATGATCGGCACATCGTCGATGGCGCGCATGCGGCGAACGCGGGCCACCCTTGCGCCGCGCTCAAGACCGAGTTGTTCGCGCTCGACACCGGTCGCGATGTGGACCGCCGCATCCAGCACCACACTTTCGGGAAAGCGCGCGATGCCGTCATCCGGCACCAACTTGAAGAACTGGAACAGGATGCGTTTTTCGTCGTGCTGGGCCACGAATGTGCCGCGTCCTTGCTGCCGCACCAGCAGGTTCTCGGCTGACAATTCATCCAGCGCTTTCCTCACGGTGCCTTGGCTGACGCCGATGTCCAGCGCGAGCTGTCCTTCGCTGGGCAGCAGGAACCCGGCAGGCCACACGCCATCGACCATGCGCTTCACGAACGCATCCTTCACCTGCCGGTAAAGCGGGCGAAAGCCCACCACCTGTCCGGCAGGAGCTTGTGAAAACATCTCAGTTTCTGGCTTGTCAGAAGTCATATGTCTTATATAAGACTAAAAATACACCTACGTCGAGAGGTCCTTTGCAAATGGCCTCTATGCGTTGGACCGGTTGATTGCAAAAAGCCAGGGAGGCAAAAGATGTCAGCTCCGCAATTGCTCGTTCATGAGCGCGAGGACAATGTGGGTGTGGTCGTGGTGGAGGGGCTGAAGGCCGGCACAAAGATGCTGTGCGTCGTCACCCACGACAATTCGTCCTTCGAGCTGACCGCCAATGCCGATGTTCCCATCGGCCACAAGGTCGCACTGAAGAGCCTCAAGACTGGTGACACCTGCATCAAGTACGGCCAGGACATCGGCAAGATGGTTGGCCCCGCCAAGGTCGGCGACTATGTGCATGTCCACAACCTCAAGACCAAGCGCTGGTGATCAACCTCCGTCATGGTCGGGCCTGACCCGACCATCCCATCATCGCGAGGGGGGTTCTCGGGTCTGCGCTGCGCCCAAGAATGACGCTCTCTGGAACGCAAGGACAAACCCCATGACCATCGTCGCCAATTTCGACCTGAACCTGAACAAGCTGGCCAGCATCAAGGGCCGCAAAATCGACGTGCCGGGCTTCAAGGCACCTGTGCTGAAGCGCCGCTCCAGCGCCAAAAACGACAACTTCCTCGGCTGGCGCCGCGAGAACGGCCGCGTTGGCGTGCGCAACCATGTGCTGATCCTGCCGCTGGATGATCTCTCCAACAGCGCCTGCGAATCTGTTGCCAACAACATCAAGGGCACGATGGCCGTGCCCCATGCCTATGGCCGCCTGCAGTTCGGGGAAGACCTCGACATCCATTTCCGCACCCTGATCGGCGCTGGCTCCAACCCCAACGTCGCGGCTGTTGTCGTCATCGGCATTGAAGATGGCTGGACCAAGATCATCGTCGATGGCATCGCCAAGACCGGCAAGCCAGTCGTCGGCTTCGGCATCGAGGGCGTGGGCGACATCGGCACCATTGCCAAGGCAAGCTATGTTGCCAAGGAATTCGTGCAGTGGGCGTCGGAATTGCAGCGCGAGAAATGCGACATCGGCGAGCTCTGGGTCTCCACGAAGTGCGGCGAAAGCGACACCACCACGGGTCTTTCAAGCTGCCCCACGGTCGGCAACATGTATGACAAGCTCCTGCCCAAGGGCATCTACGGTGTTTTTGGCGAAACCTCCGAGATCACCGGTGCCGAGCATCTGTGCAAGGCGCGGGCAGCCACGCCGGAATTGGGCGAGCGCTGGTACAAGATGTGGAAAGCCTATCAGACTGACGTGATCGAGCAGTTCAAGACCTCCGACCTGTCCGACAGCCAGCCCACCAAGGGCAACATCCGCGGTGGCCTCTCCACCATCGAGGAAAAGGCGCTCGGCAACCTCGAAAAGATCGGTCGCGAGTCGACCTACATCGACATCCTCCAGCCAGCCGAAGCACCCGCCAAGGGCGCAGGGCTCTACTTCATGGACACCTCCTCGGCAGCCGCCGAATGTGTGACCCTGATGGCCGCTGGCGGCTATGTCGTGCATACCTTCCCGACAGGTCAGGGCAACGTCATCGGCAACCCGATTGTCCCCGTGATCAAGATCACCGGCAACCCGCAGACCATGCGCACCATGCCAGAGCACATCGACGTCGATGTTTCCGGCATCCTGCGCCGCGACATGACGATCCCCGAAGCTGGCGACGCCCTGATCGCCAACATCGTGCGCACATCGAATGGCCGCCTGACAGCCGCCGAAGCGCTCGGCCATCGCGAGTTCTCGATGACGAAGCTCTATCGTTCCGCGTGATGCAGGTCAGGGGCATGGCAATCACCGTCATCCTCGGGCTTGTCCCGAGGACCCACGCCGTCCTCAATGTCCGCACAGACGTGGGTCCTCGGGACAAGCCCGAGGGTGACGGGTTTGATGTATGTCGGTGATCTCCCTGCCCACCTCCGCCACCATGCAGAAGCTCGCGCCTGGCGTGCTGCTGTCGCTCGCTGTCGCTGTTGTCTCATATCTCGCCGCCCCGCTGCTGAAGTCGCTGACTGGCGGGCGCGTGGCCCTGCCGGACATGGTCATCGCGCTGATCATCGGCATTGCCCTTCATTCCGCTGTGATGACGCCGCGCTTCGAGCCGGGCATGACCTTCTGCGTCAAAAAGCTGCTGCGCTGGGCCATTGGCCTGCTGGGATTGCGCATTGCGTTGGGGGACATCATTGGGCTGGGCTTGGGCGTCGCCCTGCTGGTTGTCGCTTCGATGATCCTCACGGTTATCGCGGCCATCTGGCTTGCCAAAATGCTGGGCCGCGATGCCGGTTTCGGTGCGCTGGCAGGTGCGGCCAATGCGGTCTGCGGCGCGTCCGCCACCTTGGCCGCGGCAACCGTGGTGCCCGACTACAAGCGCAAGAGCGCCGATGTCGCCTTCACCGTGGTCA
>JANMIB010000322.1:0-27984 GCA_031375605.1 Allobosea sp.
GCTTCGCTGCGCTCGCAATGACGAAAACGATCTCATCGGCAAATTTTAATGATGACACTGCCTCCTCACCCCAGCCACGCACCCAACCGCTTCACCGCCTCGTGCATGTCGCTTTCAGTCCCCGCGAATGACAGGCGCACGAAGCGGTTGCCGTTCACGGTGTCGAAATCCAGCCCCGGCGTGATCGCGACACCGGCCTGCCGGAGCGCCTTGCCGCAGAAATCCATGCTGTCATTGGTGAGCGCCGACACGTCCGTGTAAACATAGAACGCGCCGTCGATGGGCAGGAAGCCGCCTAAGCCGATGCGGGGCAACTCGTTCATCAGGATGTCGCGGTTGCGGGCATAGCTCTGCCGCACCTGTTCCATCTCGTCCTGCCCGTCGAAAGCCGCCAGCGCCGCGACCTGGCTGAGCGTAGGCACCGAAATCGCCATGTTCTGCTGCAGACACTCGATGGGGCGCACGAGCCGTTCCGGCACAACCATCCAGCCAACGCGCCAGCCGGTCATACAAAAATACTTCGAGAACGAGTTGATGATCACGGCGCCGGGATCATGTCGCAGCGCCGTTTCGGCTGGCCCGGCATAGGTCAGGCCGTGATAGATCTCGTCCGAGATGAACCAGATGCCCAGATCGCGGCAGGTTGCGGCGAGATCGGCGATCGCTTCGGGCGTCATCACCACGCCGGTCGGGTTCGCCGGGCTCATGGCGAGAACGCCGGCCAGCGGCTTTTCCGCGTAGGCGGCGGCGATGGCCGCGCCGGACAGCGTATAACGTGTGTCGGCTCCCGTGGGTATCTCGACGACCTCCAGCCCCAGCGCCATCAGGATGTTGCGGTAGGCCGGATAGCCGGGCGAGGAGATCGCGACCCGCTGGCCCGCGTCGAACATCGACAGGAAAGCCAGCGTGAAGCCGCCCGATGAACCCGTGGTCACGACCACGCGCGAAGCTGGCACCTCGACGCCATGCCATTCCCGGTAGAGCCGCGCGATGCGCTCCCGGAGCGGCCAGATGCCAAGCGCCTCGGTGTAGCCCACCTGGCCGCCCGCCAGCGCCTTCGCCGCTGCTTCCCGCGCCGTGCGCGGTGCCGGGTGGCCGGGCTGGCCCACCTCCATGTGGATGACAGACCAACCTGCCCGCTCGATGGCAGCAGCTTCAGACATCACATCCATGACGATGAATGGCGCCACGAGCGCAGAGCGCACAGATGCAGCAGGTTTGTGTGAGATGATCGGCACGGACTGTCCTCTTGGAGAGAACCCGCATAGCCCGGTCGCAATCTTGCCTTCAAGTGTTTCTACGCGGATAACACGTTTGAACATCGCCATCCCAGGTGGGGACGCCCGCACTTGAACGAGAGCCGCACGTGAACAGAACCATGACTGCCATCACGCGCAAAAGCCTGGCGCTTTGGGCCGCATGCGTCATGGCGCTGCCGGGCACGGCTTTCGCGCAGGCGGCGGGCCGCCTCTCGATCGTGCGCGACACCGAAATCGAGCAGTTGCTGCGGGAATATTCGGCACCGATCTTCAGGGCCGCCGGTGTCGCCAGCAACAATATCGACATTGTCCTGATCCAGGATCGCACCTTCAACGCGTTCGTGGCCAATGGCCGCAAGATTTTCATGAATGTCGGCGTCTTCATGGATGCGGACACGCCCAACGAGGTGATTGGTGTCATTGCGCATGAAACCGGACACATCGCAGGCGGTCACCTGGCGCGGCTCAGGCAGGAAATCTCGAACGCGCAGATTTTTGCGGCCATCGGCATGATCGCGGGCGCAGGGGCCATGGTCGGCGCGGCCAGCAGCCGCAATCAGGTCGGCAATGCCGGTCTTGGCGCAGCAGGCGTGTTTTCCGGCGGTGCGGAGATGGCGCGCCGGAGCCTGCTGGCCTATCAGCGCTCGGAGGAACAGGCGGCTGACCGTGCGGCGGTGCGCTTTCTGGATGCCACAGGCCAGAGCGCGCGCGGCATGCTGCGCACCTTCCAGCGCTTTGCGGAAAGCGGCATGTTCGCCTCCCGCAGCGTCGATCCTTACCAGATCAGCCATCCCCTGCCGCAGGAGCGCATCGCGCAACTCGACACGCTGGCCAAGGGCAGTCCGCACTTTGCTGCCACTGATCCTGCCGCCATCCAGATGCGTCACACGTTGGCACGCGCAAAGCTGTTCGGCTTCATTGACAGGCTCGACGGCATTGGCAGGCGCTATCCTGCGCATGATGTCTCGGTTCCGGCCCGCTATGCTCGCGCCATTGCGGCGCATCGCTCAGGCCGCCTGCAGGAGGCACTGGCGGGGATCGACGGCCTGCTGCGCGAGCAGCCGGGAAATGCCTATTTCCACGAACTGCGTGGCCAAGCGCTGCTGGAAAGCGGCCAGGCCCGCGCCGCGATCGAGCCACTGCGCCGTGCCGTGAAGGCTGCCCCCGCATCCGGCCTGATCCGCGCCATGCTGGGTCAGGCGCTGCTGGCAACAGGTTCGGTCGATGAGGCCATTCGGGAACTATCCCTAGCCGCCGGGCGCGAGAAGGAACTGGCCGATCCGCACCGCAACCTTGCCACAGCCTACGCCCGCAAAGGCAACATCGGCATGGCGGAGCTGTCACAGGCGCAGGCCGCCTTCCTTGAGGGCGACCTGGTCACGGCGCAGACGCAGGCTGTCAGGGCACGACAGAAATTGCCCTCTGGCACACCCGGTGCCCTTCGTGCTGATGACATCGTGAATTTCAGGCCCCCGCAGTCATGATATGAAACAGACAAATATTCGATTCGTTGAAGGATAAACCGATGTTTCGTAACGCAGCTTTTGGATTGATGGCCGGACTGGCGCTCGCCACACTTGGTCTGGCAACCCCCGCTGCCGCACAGCAAGGGCTTTCGCCAGAACAGCGAACAGCCATCGAGGCCTTGATCAAGGAAGTGCTGCTCAAGAACCCCGAAATCATTCAGGAAGCGCTGGTCGAGCTTGAGCGCCGCCAGCAGCAGGCCCAGGTCGATTCGCAAAAGCAGATTCTGGTCACAGAAAAGGTCGCCATTTTCGATGCGCCCAAAAGCGCCATCGCAGGCAACGCACAGGGCGATGTCACGCTGGTCGAGTTTTTCGATTACAATTGCGGCTTCTGCAAGCGCTCGCTGACCGACCTGCAGGAACTGATCAAGCAGGATCCGAAACTGAAGGTCGTTCTCAAGGATTTCCCCGTTCTGGGGGCCGATTCCGTCGAGGCCAGCCGTGTTGCCATCGCTGTCAAGAACCAGCTCAAGGCCGACAAGTATTTTGCCTTCCATGTCGCCCTGATGAGCACGCGCGGGCGCATCAATGGTGCCAAGGCGCTTGAAGTCGCCAAAGAGTTCGGGGTCAATCTCGACATGGCAAAGCGTGACATGGACAGCACCGAGACACGCACCGCCATCGAAGACACGGTGGTTCTGGGTGATCGCCTTGGCCTCACCGGCACGCCTGCCTTCATCATTGCCGATGAGATCGTGTTTGGCGCGGTCGGTGTCGAGCAGATCAAGTCGCGCATCGATGCCGTCCGCAAGTGCGGAAAAACCAATTGCGGCTGATCAACAGCCGTTCTGATGCACGCTCTTTCCCTCAGGGGCTGTAGCGGCTAAGACGGCGCATGCACACCACGTCGTCATGCGCCATTTGCACATGACGCATGGTGGCAATGACACGTGAACAGCGCCACGTTCATGGTCCGGGTGCCTGACAAACAATCTGGAAAGAACTTCGTATGGCCACCAAAAGCCCGATTGATCCCGATCTTGTCCGCGATCTCGCCCAGCTCATCAATGAAACAGACCTGACGGAGATCGAGGTCCAGAAGGGCGATCTTCGGATCCGCGTCGCACGGACCATCACAGCGGCCTTTCAGGTGCCGATGCAACACGCTCCCATGCAGCAGCAGCAGCCTGCCACGGTGGCGGCACCTGTCGCCCAGGCTGCGCCCGTCAGTGGCAAAGGTGCGGCGGCCCTGCATCCGGGCGCTGTCAAGTCACCCATGGTCGGCACTGGTTATCGCCGCCCCTCTCCGGATGCCAAGGCCTTTGTCGAAATCGGCAGCATGGTGAAGGAAGGCGAGAAAATCCTACTGATCGAGGCGATGAAGACCTTCAACGAGATCGTCGCGCCGCGTGCTGGGACCATCACGGCCATTTTCGTCGAAGATGGGCAACCGGTTGAATATGGCGAGCCGCTCGTCGTGATCGAATAGAGCAGGCAACCTGACATGTTCGACAAGATCCTGATTGCCAACCGCGGCGAAATTGCCCTTCGTGTCCTGCGTGCAGCAAAGGAACTCGGCATCGCGACGGTTGCCGTACATTCAACCGCCGATGCCGAAGCCATGCATGTGCGGCTCGCGGACGAAAGCGTCTGCATCGGACCACCCATCGCGCGCGACTCCTATCTCAACATGCCCGCACTGATCGCAGCCTGCGAGATCACAGGGGCGGATGCCGTGCATCCAGGATACGGATTTTTGTCCGAGAATGCCCGTTTCGCCGACATGCTGTCGGCTCACAACATCACGTTTATCGGCCCGAAAGCCGACCATATCCGCATCATGGGCGACAAGATCGAGGCCAAGCGAACAGCAAGGCGCCTTGGCATCCCGTGCGTTCCGGGCTCGGATGGCGGCGTGACAGAAGATGCTGAGGCCCTGCGGATCGCCAGGGACATCGGCTTTCCCGTCATCATCAAGGCTGCGGCCGGTGGCGGCGGCAGGGGCATGAAGGTGGCACGCACCGAGGATGACATCGTTGTCGCGCTGCAAACCGCCCGGACCGAAGCCAAGGCGGCCTTTGGAGATGACGCTGTCTACATCGAGAAGTATCTCGAGAAGCCGCGCCATATCGAAATTCAGGTTCTGGGTGACGGCAAAGGCAATGCAATCCATCTTGGCGAGCGCGATTGCTCGCTGCAGCGCCGCCACCAGAAAGTCTGGGAGGAAGGCCCCTCTCCTGCCCTCAATCCCTCCATGCGGGCAGAGATCGGGGAAACCTGCGCGCAGGCCATGCGCGATCTCGCCTATCTAGGCGCGGGTACCATCGAATTCCTCTATGAGGACGGGAAGTTCTACTTCATCGAGATGAATACCCGCATCCAGGTCGAGCATCCCGTTACCGAGATGATCACCGGCATCGATCTGGTCAATGAGCAGATCAGGCTTGCGGCTGGGGCTGAACTTTCCATCAGCCAGAGCGACATCGTGCTGGAGGGCCACGCCATCGAGTGCCGTGTGAATGCCGAACACCCGGCGACGTTCCGGCCGTCTCCCGGCAAGATCATGTCATTCCACACGCCGGGCGGGCTGGGTGTGCGCGTCGATTCAGCCGCCTACCAGGGCTACACGATCCCCCCGCATTACGACTCGCTGGTCGGCAAGCTGATCGTCCATGGCCGAACCCGCAACGAATGTCTGATGCGCCTTCGCCGGGCGCTGGACGAGTTCGTCGTCGATGGTGTCGACACGACCTTGCCGCTGTTCCGCACGCTGGTCCGCAACCAGGACATCCAGAACGGGCAATACGACATTCACTGGCTTGAGAAGTTCCTCGCCGCAGGCGGCATGGAGTGAGCCTCCCATCCTCAACCTTCGATAAGTTCAAGTTGAGGATCGTGTCCTGACATCGAGTTGAAGGCCATCAAAAGCTGGCCTCACACTTTCTGGCAAGCTGACTGCCAAGGCGCCATAGTCCAGATCGGTGTGCAGGTTTGTCAGCACGCTGCGGGCGGGCTTCATGCGGGCAATCCATTCCAGCGCTTCTGACAGCGAGAAATGCGTCGGGTGTGGCCTGTGGCGCAGGGCGTCCAGAATCCACAGGTCGAGGCCCTCCAGATGCGGCACGACATCATCAGGAATGGCGCTGACATCAGGCATATAGACAGCGCCATTGATCTTAAGCGCCAGCGCATTGATCTCGCCGTGCACGACCTCCAGCGGCAGGATGTCGAGCGGCCCGCCTGCTCCTTCGACATGGAATGCGCGGCCGGCCTGGATGATGTGCGGGATGAGGATCGGCGGATAACCACTGCCTGGCAACATCTCGAACACATACCGAAACTTCTGCCGCAATCGCTCGGTGGTGATCTCATCCATGTAAAGATCGATGGTGCGGCGCATCTGCAGCACCAGCGGTCGCAGGTCATCGATGCCGTGGGTGTGATCAGCATGATCATGCGTGAGCACGACACCATCAAGATGCATGACGCCAGCGTCGATCAGCTGTTCACGCAAGTCAGGCCCGGTATCGACCAGAACACTGGTCACACCCGCCCTGCCGGTCTTGCGCACCAGGATGGCACAGCGACGGCGGCGGTTGCGGGGTTCTGAGGGATTACACTCGCCCCAGCCCATGCCGACGCGCGGCACGCCGCCAGATGACCCGCACCCAAGAATGGTGATGGTCAGGCTCATGCGGGTACATGTTTCCCGAACGCAGCCATGCGCGGAAAAACCTTGAGTGCATTTGCCGTCGTGGCTGCTGCAAGCTCGGACGCCGACACACCCTTGACCTTGGCAAGCACCTCCGCTGTCCGCGTCACGTAGGAAGGCTCGTTCGGCTTGCCGCGAAAAGGCTCTGGCGCAAGATAAGGGGCATCTGTTTCCACCAGCAGCCGCTCCAGCGGTGCAGCTGCTGCAATCGCACGAAGCTCCTCCGAGCGCTTGAAGGTGATGATGCCTGAAAACGACAGGTAAAAGCCAAGCTCCAGCCCGACCCGCGCCAGTTCAGCGCCTGACGAAAAGCAATGCAGGATCGCGCCAAATGCCCCCCGCGCATGCTCTTCTGACAAGATGGCCATCATCTCCCCGTCAGCATCGCGGGCGTGGATGACAAGTGGCAGCCCGGTGATCCGCGCAGCAGCGATGTGGGTGCGGAAAACCGTGCGCTGCACATCGCGCGGGCTTTTGTCATAGTGAAAATCGAGGCCGGCCTCGCCGATCGCCACGCATTTCGGATCACCAGACAATGCAACCAGCGTCTCGACAGGCGTGTCCGGCTCATCGCCTGCATTGTGAGGATGCGTGCCGATGGTCCAGAAAACGTTGCTGAAACGCTCGCTCAAGCCCTTGTAGCTGGCATGCCGGGCAACATGGGTCGAGATCGTGACCATGCGCTGCACACCCGCCGCATGTGCACGCGCCACGACAGCGTCGACATCCGCCAGCAGGTCCGGATAATCCAAATGGCAATGCGTATCGATCAGCATCAGGCAGGCTTTCCGTCCGCTTCTGCCACCGGCTCGACATAACGCGGAAAAATCCCGATCGGAACCGGCAGCGTGGTGCCGGATTTCAGGCGATGACCAGATCCCAGATGGGCAAAGTCGCGGCTCCCATTGTCCACAGCGAGGAGGTCCAGCAATTTGCCCGCAGCGTTCGGAATGGCAGGCTGTGCCAGGATCGCCGTCTGCCGAAGCAACTCCGCCGTGACATACAGAACCGTGTTCATCCGCGCAGGATCTGTTTTGCGCAGCACCCACGGCGCCTGGGCCGCGAAATAGCGATTGGCATCACCGACCACGGCCCATATCTCGTTGAGGACCTGGTGGATCGCAAAATCAGCGATAGCCGCACGCGCCTTGACGATCAACGCATCTGCCTGGGCAAGAATAGCCTCGTCTTCAGCCGTGAACGCACCCGGCGCAGGCACTTCGCCGTCACAGTTCTTGTTGATCATCGACAAGGAGCGTTGAGCCAGATTGCCGAAATCGTTGGCCAGATCAGCATTGATACGGTTCACGATCAGCTCATGCGAATAAGTGCCGTCCTGCCCGAAAGGCACTTCGCGCAGAAAGAAATAGCGAAGCTGGTCAACGCCATAAGCCTTGGCGAGATTGAACGGATCGAGCACATTGCCGACCGATTTCGACATTTTCTCGCCCTTGTTGAGCAGAAATCCGTGGCCGAACACGCGCTTGGGCAGCGGCAGGCCGGCCGACATGAGGAATGCAGGCCAGTACACCGTGTGAAAGCGCGTGATGTCCTTGCCGATGATGTGAACATCCGGCGGCCAGTAGCGCGCACGCGGATGGTCGGCGTCGGGGAAACCTGTTCCAGTCAGATAGTTGTTGAGCGCATCGACCCAGACGTACATCACATGTTTCGGATTGCCGGGAACGGCGAGGCCCCAGTTGAATGTCGTGCGGCTGATCGAAAGGTCCGTCAACCCTCCCTTGACGAAGCTGGTGATCTCGTTGCGCCGCGTCTCTGGCGTGATGAAATCGGGCTGGTTCTCGTAAAGCGCGATCAGCCTGTCCTGATAAGCCGACAGGCGGAAGAAATAACTTTCCTCCTCGACCCATTCCACAGGTGTTCCCTGCCCGCCAAGCCTGACACCACCCGGCGAGAGTGTGGTTTCCTTCTCGTCGTAGAAGGCTTCGTCACGGACCGAATACCAGCCGGAATAGCCACCAAGATAGATGTCGCCACTGGCCTCCATCCTGCGCCAGAGTTCCTGGGTCGAAGCCAGGTGATCATCGTCCGTGGTGCGGATGAAGCGGTCAAACGACAGGTTGAGCGCAGGCCCCATCGCCTTGAAGTGCGCGGCAAGTTCATCTGCGCAAGCCTTGGGCGAAATCCCCTGTGCCTCCGCCGTGCGCAGCATCTTCTGGCCATGCTCGTCAGTGCCGGTCATGGCAAAGACATCAAACCCATCCAGCCGCTTGAAGCGCGCAATGGCGTCTGATGCCACGACCTCATAGGCATGGCCGATATGCGGTGGGCCATTCGGATAGGCGATGGCTGTGGTCAGATAGAATGTAGGGCGGTCATGAATTGACGTGGTCATGCGCGTCAGAGGTCCAGTACGAAGGTCAATTGACGGTGAAAAAGGGATCGTTTCGACACCTGGCCTGACCCCGGCACCATGTCAGTCACCTGGCCATGGCACGATCAGGCCGCCCGCATTCGCATGACAGCGTCTGCAAGATCCTGAAAGATCGACAACACGACGGGTCTGCGGTCGAGATTCAAGGCATCGGTCTCCCGTATGGAATGGAGGAGCTTGTCCCATACCTCGGCAATGGGCGCAAGATGATGCGCTCCTCCCGGTGCGTTCTCGCGCACCGTGTGCAAGACCCAGTCTTCCACCGCTTCCAGAAACACCGCGAAATCCGCTTCTCCGGCCCTACCCGCCAGCTTCTCCGCCAAGCCTAGGGCCTGCTTGATATTATAGCCGGGCAAACTGCCCAGCAATGCGATGGTCCCCGCGATCAGCGCAGACGTGTCCGGATCAAGCCGCGTCAACGCCCGCCTGACAGAGCCGTCCGCCAGTTGCAGAGCCTGCTCGATGTCAACACGCGTCTCGGGCAAGCGCAGCCCAGACAGAACAGTGCGCACATCCGCTTCGGCAAGTGGCCTCAGCATCAACTTTCGGCAGCGTGAGCGGATCGTCGGCAGGACGCGGCCAGGCTGATGCGCCACGATCAGGAAAATCGCCCTCGGCGGCGGCTCTTCGATCACCTTCAGCAGAGCATTCGCGCCAGATGCGTTCAGATCGTCAGCGCTGTCGACAATGCACACGCGCCATCCGCCGCCACTGGCCGTCGATGCGAACACCTCAAGCGCACGCCGGACAGTGTCCACGGGTATCTGGGTGGTTGGTCCCTTCTTCTCGGTGGAGGGCTGGCGTCGCAGCACGACAAGATCAGGGTGCGCAAGGTTTGAAACCAGCCGCGATGCCTGCGCCGATGGATCGGTCATCAGGTCCTCAGGCGCACGGCCAGGGTTTCCGAGCAGGCATTTGGCGACCTGATAGGCAAAGGTGGCCTTGCCAATCCCTTCCGGGCCTCCGATCAGCCAGGCATGGTGCAACCGTCCGGTGCGCAGGCCTTCCACAATGGCTGCTTGCGCCTCGCGGTGGCCCACAAGGCCCGCCGCTTCACGCGGATGGGGAAATCCTTCGAGCCTGTCGGGTTCGTCACCAGCTTCAATTGCCATCGACAGGCCTGCCTTCATCAAGGTCAGCCGTGCCGCCCAGCAGCCGCATGTCGACTGCAGCCCACGCCATGTCCAGCACGGCAGCAGGCGGCAAGCTCGCGTCAATCACCACGCAGCGGTCTGGCTCACGCTCGGCAATGTCCAGATAGGCTTTGCGCAGTCTGGTGTGAAATCCCCGTCCCTCGCTCTCGAAGCGATCTGTCGCGTTCACTCCGCGCCGCTCTGCGGCCCTTGCGAGACCGACATCAACCGGCACATCAAGCACAAGCGTAAGGTCGGGAGAAAATCCGGCCAGTGCAGAGCGCTCAAGCGAAGCCAGCAGCACGGGGTCGAGCCGCCCGAGCGCGCCCTGATAGGCCCGTGTCGAGTCAGCAAAACGGTCGCTGAGCACCCAGCTTCCCCTCACCAGGGCAGGCTTGATCGTGTGCTCGATATGGTCGATCCGCGCCGCATAGAACATCACGGCCTCGGCAAATGGCCCGAAGGGCTTGATCTGCCCGGTGAGCAAAGCCTCCCTGATCAACTCCGCCTTGGGTGAGCCGCCGGGCTCGCGCGTCACCACGCAATCAATGCCACGCGCGCCGAGCCTGTCTTGAAGTCCGCGCGCAAGCGTCGATTTGCCTGCGCCCTCGCCGCCCTCCAGCGTGACAAAGCAGGCGCGGCGAACGACTGGCGTGCGCTTGCCAGAGCTGCCACCTCGACTCGCCGCACGCGTATTCATGGCGGGGTGGGGCGCGACAGCACCTTGCGAAACCATCCTGTTGACAATTCCACCGCCGCATCTGCGGCTCGCTTGGTCAAAGGGCCGACGGCGATGTCCTCTGCGGCATAGACGGGCACATCAAGCGCCCGTGTCTCGCCACGTTCGATCCTGAGCTTGCCAATTTCAGCGCCTTTCGCAACCGGCGCGAACACAGGCCCGCTGTAGATGATCCGTCCCCGCATGCGGTCGCTGGCCCCACGCGGCACAAGCAGTTTCACTGCCCCTTTTGCCGTGACGGCCACCTGCGATTTCTCCCCGCCGAACACCCCGACCTCGCCAATCACCTCGCCTGCACCAAAAATCTCGCGCGATTCGAATGACCTGAAGCCCCATTCCAGTAGCTTGCGCGCTTCCTGTGCCCGGTCCCGCGCCGTCTTGAGGCCATTGACCACCACGATCAGGCGCTGCCCGTTCTGCACGGCAGAGCCGACGAGCCCAAAGCCGGACTCCTCGATGTTGCCGGTCTTGAGACCATCCGCACCGATGTCCATCGTCAGCAGCGGGTTCCTGTTCTGCTGCCTGACGCGGTTCCAGGTGAATTCGCGGCCTCCGAAAAAGCGATAGAACTCACCGTGTTTCGTGATCACATGATCCGCCAGAAGAGCCATCTCGCGCGCCGTCACGCGCTGTTCAGGATGCGAGAAACCCATCACGTTGCGAAATACCGAACGCTTCAGGCCGAGTTTCTGAGCCTGCTCATTCATCAGCCGGACAAAATTCTCCTCGCTGCCGGCAATGCCTTCCGCCAGCGCGATCGCAGCATCGTTGCCGGACTGGATCAGCAGTCCAGAAAGCAGGTCCGTGATCTTGATCCGGCTGTTGGGCGCAGCGAACATGGCGGACCCGCCCGAAACAGCCCCGCCGCGACGCCACGCATTCTCGGACACGACCATCTCGTCGTCGAACTTGAGACGCCCCTGGGCAATCTCCTCGAAAACGACAAGCGCCGTCATGATCTTGACCATGCTGGCCGGTGCCATCAGGTCATCCGCGCCCTTTTCAAACAGGACACTCTTGCTGTCTGCATCAAACAGGATGGCTTGTGGCGCGAGGGTCTGGAAGGTCTGCGCAAAAGCTGTCCTGCCGCTCTCGATCAGCGCAGTGAATAGGCACAGCAAAATGAGCACGGGCCGCAAGGCCCGGCCAGACTTCACATGAAACGAAATCGCAGACACCATGTGGTCTTGTGCGATGCCACAGGCCTGAAATCAACTGCCAGCCGGTGACGTTTGCCCGAGCTTCACGAAACGTTGTGGCTTGAGGTCGCGCACAAGCGGATGAGATCTATCGAATGTCTGCCGAGGTGCCGCGGGTGGAGCGTAATAGAGGCTGGCAACCACAGGCCGACCGGCAGACGCGACCCGGCTCGCCGGAAGGGCTCCCGCAAACGAGGTGGGCGTTGATGCACCAGGAATGGTGGCCAGATCAAACGGCCGCTCCGGCGGCCTTGGTGCACCCCGAACCGTGCGGACAAGCTCGCTTGTGACCACGGGGTCAGCCGCTGCCGGGGCAACCGCACGAGCGATCGTGATCTGTTGGGCAGGCTCGACCGGGACAACACCTGTCGCAGGCAAGGCACGCGGCGTCGTGAGCGGAGGGGCATTCGCGATCATTGTGGCAGGCTGGCTCATGCCGGGCGCGGTGGCTGGCGATCCATCAGTGGTGAGCGAAGCGACCAGCAGGCGGTCATCACTGCCGCGCAAAGAGGCGCGCCCGATGTATTCGACACGCACACGCGCCGTGCCAAGATGCCTGAACTCGAGGAGGTCGGCGGTTTTCTGGGACAGATCAATGACGCGGCCACCATGATAAGGGCCACGGTCATTGACGCGCACCACGATGGAGCGGCGGTTGCCCAGGTTGGTCACGCGGGCATAACTTGGCAATGGCATGGTTGGATGCGCGGCTGAAACACCGTGGCGATCATAGATCTCGCCATTGGCTGTCTTTCGGCCATGGAAGGCCGGTCCGTACCACGAAGCCTGCCCCGAAATGGTGTAGCCGACGGGCTTCTCGTACGGCGTGTAACGACGGCCTGCGATGGTGTAGGAGCGGCCGGTATGGTCACGACCTCCGCCCTTGGCGATCTCATCGCCTTCGGAAGCGACACGCGGGCTTGCCGGGCCATACTTGCGATGCGCGAATGAACCGGCCTCGCGGCCTTCCTGCGATGACAGCCGACCTGTCTGCGGAGCCTGGGAGCAATTTGCCACAAGCAAACCGAGACCCATCACGGATGCGATCTGGATAACGGTGATCCGCGCCACGGGAACGGCACGGATTTCAGACAACAGCTTCCGCATGGAGGCCCTTTACTCACGATCAGCAACCGCATGCCTTGCGGCATCGGTTGCTAAATTGCCGAGGTTTCGTGAAAGGACCGTTAAGCGAATTCGCGCTTTCGCGCAACACATGAGGCCATCGCAACTGGCAAATGCCATGTTCCGCTTGCCAGCGCCTTCTGACGCCTGGCTTCAGTTGCCGATCCTGGCCGTGCCGGTGTCGCCGTTGTCCTGGTTCCAGCGCAGCTTGTCGCCGCCAAGGCTGATCAACTGGAAGCACATCTGCTTGCCGTCATACCAAGTCTGCCAACGCTGGCACAGGCGGTTCCCGCTGATCCACCAGCGGCCGGTATCGGTCGGGCGTGCGAGGCGTCCAAGACCGACAGCTTCACCCGTACCGTCAACCTGCCCGTCCCTGCGGTAGAACAAGGGAAATTCGCCACCCAGGGGCGCTGCGAGATAGATACGCTTGCCGGTGACTTTCTCGCGAATGTCACTTGCTTCAAGCTCGCGCGCCTGAACGGATGTTGCCGCTAGGACAAGGGCTGATGCGAGCACGCAGCGG
This sequence comes from Allobosea sp., assembly GCA_031375605.1. Taxonomy (GTDB): domain Bacteria; phylum Pseudomonadota; class Alphaproteobacteria; order Rhizobiales; family Beijerinckiaceae; genus Allobosea. The sequence continues at coordinate 13,555 of JANMIB010000322.1, forward strand.
GACATGAATGACATCGGAATAGGCATGTGACAGATCCTTGCAGACGTTGATGCAGCGTTCTGCAACAGTTACTCCGGATAAATTGTGACGGATGCTGCTTCCAATCGCCGCAGTGCTTGCCGAATGGCTCATGTTCAGGCATTGAACGCGGCAACGGAAGGGTGGCCGAGTGGTTTAAGGCAGCGGTCTTGAAAACCGCCGTGGGGGAAACTCCACCGTGGGTTCGAATCCCACCCCTTCCGCCAGTCAAGTACCTCTCAAGCCCTCACAGACCTGATCACCGTGTCGATCACGCTCGCGCGTCTCAATGCGCGCATCGTTGGCACGGCCATGTCGTGCGCGAACACCTGCGCGATGCTGGCGCGGTTCGAGACGTTGTAAAAACTCAGCGCGCTGATCGTGAGATGGATGTTCATCGGGTCGATCCCGGCCCGGAAGGCCCCCCCCGCCACGCCGCGCTCGTAGATTTCGCGGATCATGTCGATGGCGGAGGAATTCAGCGCGCTGATCGTGCCTGACATTTTCAGATGCCGCGCATGATGGATGTTTTCGATCATCACGAGCCGCACGAAATCGGCATGGTCTGCGTGATAATCGAAGGTGAAGCCCGCAAGCGTGGCGAGCGCGTCGGGCGGGCTGAGCGCGCCAAGATCGAGCGTGCGCTCAAGTTCCCGGATCTGGCTGTAGGCCTCTTCCAGAACCGTCCGGTAAAGCCCCTCCTTGTCGGTGAAATAGTAGTAGATCATCCGCTTCGAGGTCTTGGTCTTCGCCGCGATCTCGTCGACACGGGCGCCGCTCAGCCCTTTCTCGACAAATTCGGCGCGGGCGACATCCAGGATGTTGCGACGGACCCCGTCAGGATCCTGGCTCCAGCTTGAGGCATTTCGTCCGGGTTTTGCCATTTGCTTTGGTGCGTTAGCCGCAGCGAACACGTGTTCGCCTGCCGAACGCTGCAGGGGACTTGCCTGGGGGCTCGCTATCTCGACGGTTGTGCCAGCCAGATCAGCAGAGGTTTTCCCTGTTCTGAAGCCAAGAGGCGCAGAAACGGCAGGATCTTTCGCATCAGGCATGGGTTCTCGCAGGATTTGCAACGCGTGACATCCGGATAGCACGCCCGCGATGATCAAAGCATCTGCAGTCACGAATGTACAGATCAGTTAAATTTGCCTTGACCAAATGAACCATATCGTACAATTTCGTTGCAAGGCAGTCCGCAAGAGGCTGCCATCTGGATGGAACAGTCCGCCGAGATCCCGGCGACACCTCAGGGAGTGAGCCGATGGCGGGGCTTGTGGACGGCTATTTCCGGCTCTTGAAGGCCCTTGTCGCCTTGCTTCTGGCGGGCATGGTTGTCCTGATCTTCGGCAATGTCGTGATGCGGTATGTGTTCAATTCCGGCATCGCGATGTCCGACGAACTCGCCCGCTGGTTCTTCGTCTGGCTGGTGTTTCTGGGGGCCATCGTCGGCCTGCGCGAACATGCGCATCTTGGCATCGACACGCTCCTGCGCGTTCTGGGGCCGGTGGGCCGCCGCATCTGCTTTGTCGTCAGTCATTCCCTGATGATTTTTGCAAGCCTCCTGCTCATCCAGGGCAGCTGGATACAGACAAAGATCAACTGGAACGTCTCCGCCCCTGCGACCGGACTGTCGGTCGGCCTGTTCTATGGCATCGGCATCATCTTCGGCATCTCCGCAACCGCCATCCTGATCTACGAGCTTGCCCGCGTGCTGACAGGCCGCGCCACCGATGACGAACTTATCGGCATCCGTGAATCAGAAGATCATTGAGCAGGAGCGCGGAACATGACCATTGCCGTCTTCACCTTTTCCTTGCTCGGGGCCATGGCGCTGGGCATGCCCATCGCCTACGCGTTGCTCGTCTGCGGCGTTGCCCTGATGTGGCAGATCGGCCTGTTCGACAGCCAGATCATCGCGCAGAACGTCATCAATGGTGCGGATTCATTCCCCTTGATGGCTGTGCCCTTCTTCATGCTGGCTGGCGAGATCATGAATGCCGGCGGGCTGGCGCGCCGCATCGTCAATGTGGCTCTGGCACTGGTTGGCCATGTCAAGGGCGGACTTGGCTACGTGGCCATCCTCGCCTCGTGCATGCTCGCCTCGCTGTCGGGCTCGGCGGTTGCAGACGCAGCGGCATTGGCGGCATTGCTTGTGCCGATGATGGTGCGGGCCGGCCACAGCAAGGCGCACTCGGCCGGACTGGTCGCGGCAGGCGGCATCATTGCGCCGATCATCCCGCCCTCCATCGGCTTCGTGATTTTCGGCGTCGCCGGCGGCGTGTCCATTTCCAAGCTGTTCCTCGCCGGCATTTTCCCCGGCCTCATGCTGGGCGTGGGCCTTGCCATCGCCTGGTGGTGGGTGGTGCGCAGCGAGAACATCGCCCCCGCCGAGCGCAAGTCCCTGCGGGAAATCGGCAAGGCCGTGATGGACGGTTTCTGGGCCTTGATGCTGCCATTCATCATCATCTTTGGCCTGCGGTTCGGCATTTTCACCCCCACGGAAGCTGCTGTCGTTGTTGCCGTCTATGCCCTGTTCGTGGCGACAGTCATCTATGGAGAGTTGAAGCTGAAGGATCTGCCCGCGCTTTTCGTCAAGGCGGGGATGACCACAGCCATCGTGATGTTTCTGGTGGCGGCGGCGCTTGTCTCGTCATGGCTCATCACGGTTGCGGAAATCACCCAGCAGATCGTCGAACTTGTGCAGCCTTTCATGGGCAACCAGACCCTTCTGCTGGTTGTCATCATGCTGCTTGTGGTGGTTGTCGGCACTGCGCTCGACATGACGCCGACCATTCTGATCCTGACGCCGGTGCTGATGCCCATCATCAAGGCCGCAGGCATCGACCCGGTCTATTTCGGGGTGCTGTTCATCATCAACAACGCCATCGGCCTGATCACACCTCCCGTCGGCACGGTGCTGAACGTGGTGTGCGGCGTGTCCAAGATCAGCATGGAGGAACTCATCAAGGGCGTCTGGCCTTTCCTGATCGCCCAATTGATCGTGCTTTTCCTTCTGGTCATGTTCCCTGCCCTCGTCCTCGTCCCGGCCCGCTGGCTGGCTGGCTGACCCTGAAACGTGGTGCGCCGCCACCGGAGGCGGCGCGCTTCTCGATCCATCAAAAAACCGGAGGAGACTGACCCATGAAAATGTTCAAAACCCTGGCAGCCGTGGCCGCGCTTGCCACTGCCGCCCTGATGTCATCCACAGCGATGGCGCAGGTGAAGGAGCGCACCCTTCGCTTTGCCTTCCAGAACATTGCAGACACCCCGCAAGGGCGCGGCGCAGCCAAGTTCGCCGAACTGATGAAGGAAAAAAGCGGCGGCAAGTTCAATGTACGCACGTTTGCAGGCGGACAACTTGGCGGCGACCTGCCGACAGTTGCATCGCTGCAGGGCGGCACGATCGACTTCACGGTACTCAATGCCGGCCTCCTGATCGGCCTCAACAAGGAGTTCGCGGTTCTTGACCTGCCCTTCCTGTTCAACAGCCCTGAAGAAGCCGACAAGATCGTGGACGGCCCGATTGGAACCAAGCTTCTCAAGCTGGTCGAGGACAAGGGCCTGATGGGCCTTGGCTACTGGGAGCTTGGCTTCCGGAATGTCACCAACAGCCGCCGTCCGATCACGAAGATCGAGGATTTTTCAGGCATCAAGATCCGTGTCCTGCAATCTGCATTGTTCATCGAGACCTTTGCCGCGCTTGGCGCAAATCCTGTTCCGCTGCCCTTCCCCGAACTTTATGCGGGCCTTGAGCAGCGGGTGGTCGACGGCCAGGAAAACCCCTACCCGACCATCCTGGGTGCCAAGCTCAACGAGGTGCAGAAGTTCCTCAGCAACACGAGGCACATCTACAATGCCCAGTCATTCTTGATCTCGAAAAAGACCTTCGATGACATGTCAGCCGAGGAGCGCAAGATCGTTCAGGATGCCGCCAACGAAGCCCGTGACTTCCAGCGCAAGAACTCGCGCGAGAGCATGGATGCGGCACTGGACACACTGAAAAAGGGTGGCATGCAGGTCAATGATCTGGCACCGGCGGAGATGGCCCGTGTCCGCGAAACCGTGAAGCCCGTGGTCGCCAAGTTCGGCGCACTGGCTGGCGAAGCGCTCTATGCCGAAGTGCAAGCCGCCCTCGCTGCACTGCGCAAATGAGCAAAGGGCAAGCCTGACCGGTTTTGCAGAATCAACCGGGGTGGCCGACAACGGCCATCCCATCCTCTCCGGAACACTGGACGCAAGCCATGAGCCGCCTGATCTTCATCCTGAATGGTCCAAATCTCAATGTTCTTGGCAAGCGCCAGCCACACATCTATGGCCATGAGACATTGGCGGATGTGGAGGCACAGTGCCGTGTAGCGGCAGGCGCACATGCGCTTCAGGTGCGCTTTCATCAATCGAACCGCGAATACGAAATCATCGACTGGATTCATGAGGCCCGCGAGGTCGCTGCGGGGATCATCATCAATCCTGGTGCATTCACGCATACCTCCATTGCCATCCTCGATGCCCTGAACACGTTTGAAGGCCACGTGATCGAGGTCCACATCTCGAACGTTCACAAGCGCGAGAAGTTTCGCCACCACTCTTATGTCTCTCTTAGGGCAGACGGCGTCATGGCCGGGCTTGGGACGCAAGGTTATGTGCTTGCCGTCGAGCGGCTTGCCCACATCATTGCTTCGACTGCCAGGGCATAGCCGACATGCACTTGAATGGCCTGACAAAGCTCCTGGCGCACATCGGCTACCCGACATCGACCTTCAAGGCACCGATGATCTACAACCCGTATTTCGAGAGCATCGGGCTCAATGCCGCAGTGGTGCCGATGGGTCTCAAGGCCGATGATTTTGCCACTGGCTTGCCGCTGATCTTTCGCCTGTCGAACGTTCATGGCGCGCTGATCACCATGCCGCACAAAGTCCAGATTGTGGGCATGCTGGATGAAACATCGACAGCCGTGAAGATCGCAGGCTCATGCAACGCTGTCGTTCGCCGGGATGACGGCTCGCTCGCGGGAGACATCTTCGATGGCGAAGGTTTCGTGCGCGGCCTGGTGCGCAAGGGTTGCACACTCGCAGGTGCAAGTGCCCTTGTGGTCGGCTCCGGCGGCGTGGGCAGCGCCATCGCCGCCTCGCTGGCCGGTGCAGGCGTGGCACGGATGGGGCTTCACGATGTCAGGGCAGCAACCATGAAGGGTTTGCAAAAACGTCTCTTGGCGCACTATCCGGCCCTTGTCGTCAACGCGGGTTCGAATGATCCTGATGGCTACGACATCATCATCAATGCCACCCCCCTCGGCATGAAAGAAGGGGACACGATGCCGGTTGATGTCAGCCGCATCATGCCGGCGAGCTTTGTCGGCGAGGTGGTGATGAAACAGGAAATGACGGCATTTCTGACAGCAGCAAAGGCGCGCGGTTGCTCCGTCCAGATCGGCATCGACATGCTCTTCGAGCAGATCCCGGCCTATCTCGAATTCTTCGGCTTTCCCACAACGACACCGGACAACCTGCGCGCTCTGGCCCAGATCAGCTACTGACCTCGAGCATCTCGCAAAAAGTGTGAACCGGTTTTTGAACACGAAATGCGGAATAATCTAAGGATGTGCCATGAAAACCTCGATTGCAACTGTCTGCGTCTCCGGCAATCTGACCGAAAAGCTGGAAGCCATCGCAGCGGCAGGCTTCAAGGCCGTCGAGATTTTCGAGAATGACCTGATTGCCTATCCCGGCTCGCCCGCCGATGTCAGGCGCATTTGCGGCGATCTGGGCCTGCGCATCATCACATGCCAGCCCTTCCGCGATTTCGAAGGCATGCCTGATGCGCGCCGCCAGCGGACATTCGACCGCGCTGAACGCAAATTCGACCTTCTGCAGGAGCTTGGCAGCGATTTCCTGTTTGTGTGCTCCAGTGTGTCGCCGGAAAGCCTCGGCGGGATTGACCGGCTGGCAGCGGATTTCGCCGAGCTTGGCGAGCGGGCGGCCAGGCGCAAGATGCGTGTGGGCTATGAGGCGCTGGCCTGGGCCCGCCATGTGCACGACTACCGTGATGCGTGGGAGATTGTGCGCAGAGCCAATCAGCCGAATGTCGGGACGGTGCTCGATACCTTTCACATCCAGTCGCGCAACCTTGACCTGTCGGTGATCCGCAGTATCCCGAGAGACCGGATTTTCCTCGTGCAGGTGGCAGACGCGCCCCGGTTGCAGATGGACTATCTGTCCTGGAGCAGGCACTGGCGCTGCCTTCCCGGCCAGGGCGATTTTGATCTCGCGGCCTTCATGGATGCGCTGCAAACCACGGGCTACGATGGCGACCTGTCACTCGAAATCTTCAACGACCGGTTTCGGGCGGGCTCTGCCCGCTCGGTCGCACTCGATGGCCATCGCTCGCTGATCTGGCTGATGGACGACACCGGCAGGAGGCTCGGAAAAGCCATCGCAGGGGCAACCCCGATGCCAGCCCCGTCTTCGGTCCAAGCCGTCGAGTTCATCGAGTTTGCTGTCGATGAAGGCGACAAGCCAGAATTTGAAAAACTGCTGTCAGCATTGGGCTTTGCGCGGGCCGGCACGCACCGCTCCAAGGATGTCACGCTCTGGCGGCAGGGTTCGGTCCGCATCGTGGCCAACAGCGACAAGGACGGCTTCGCCCACTCCTACCAGATCACACATGGCACATCTGTCTGCGCATTGGCACTGAAGGTTGCCGACGCAAAGGCCACCATCTTGCGGGCCAAGGCCCTGCTTGATGTTCCCCACACCGGCGCTGTCGGGACAGGGGAACTCGACATCCCTGCCGTGCGTGGGTTGGGTGGAAGCCTGCTTTATTTCGTGGATGACACATCCGCCATCGGGCGGTGGTCGGACGTGGATTTTGTGCCACCCGACCTTGGCCCTTCGCGCGACACAGCGCCTGATGCCGGGCTGATCGCGGTTGATCACATCTCCCAGACCATGCAGTACGAGGAAATGCTGACCTGGCTCTTGTTCTACACATCCCTGTTCGAGGCTCGCAAGACACCCAGCCAGGCCGTGCTTGATCCAGGGGGCGTTGTGCAAAGCCAGGTGATCGAAAGCGGGATCGAAAGCGGCAGCGCAATCGACAGGGAACCCGGCATCGCGAAGAACCACGACGCCCGCCCCGGCCATGGCCTGAGACTGGTGCTGAACGGCTCGCAGAGCCACCGCACCTTGTCTGCACGCTTTGTCACGGATTTCTTCGGCTCGGGGGTCCAACACATCGCGCTCAACACGCTGGACATTCACGAAAGTGTTCGGAAACTCGTTGCCAATGGCGTTGCGATGCTGGCCATCCCCGAAAACTATTACGATGATCTCGAAAGCCGTTCCGACTTGGGCATCGACGAGATCAACGCCCTGAAGGCCTTGAACATCCTGTATGATCGCGACACGTCCGGGCCGTTCTGGCAGGCCTACACGATGACCATGGATGGCGGCTTCTTCTTTGAGATCGTCCAGCGGACGGGTTACGCGGGCTATGGCGCTGCCAATGCCGGCATCAGGCTTTCTGCGCAAGCTCGCCTTGCGCGCCCCATCACAATGCCCACATCGTGAGTTCGCAGCATCATGACAACGCCATCGATCATCACTGTCGCCATCACCGGGTCGCTGCCGCAGAAGTCCGACAATCCGGCTGTTCCGATCACGCTTGCAGAGCAGATCGAGTCCACACACGAAGCCTTCGAGGCAGGCGCTGTGCTGGTTCACGCCCATGTCCGCAACGAGGACGGCACACCAAGCTCCAGCCCGGAGCGCTTTGCAGCACTGGTGGAAGGCCTTCGCACGCATTGTCCCGGCATCATCATCCAGCTTTCGACTGGCGGGCGTTCGGGTGCAGGCCGCGAACGCGGCGGCATGATCCCACTCAAGGCCGAGATGGCTCGCTCTCGACTGGCTCGTGCAACTTCCCGACACGCGTATATGAAAACAGCCCTGACCTGGTGGATTGGCTGGCCTCCGAAATGCTGATTCATGATGTCAAACCGGAGATCGAAGCCTCTGATCTGTCAATGATTTTCAAGGCTGACCAGATGCAGGAAAGCGGTCAGATCAAGGGTCCGCTGCATGTGCAGTTCGTCATGGGCGTGAAGAACGCGATGCCGGTCGACCGCAGCACATTCGAGTTCTACATTGCGACATTGAAGCGTCTTGCGCCCGACGCCACATGGACAGGCGCAGGCATCGGCAAGGATCAGTTGACGCTCAACCGCTGGTCCCTCGAACTGGGCGGCCATTGCCGCACCGGCCTTGAGGACAATGTGAGGCTTGATCGCGACACGCTTGCACCCTCGAACGCCGCGCTTGTGAAACGTGTGGCGGACATAGCCGGTGTATATGGTCGCCATGCGGCCACTGTCACCGAAGCCCGCGCACTGCTGTCCTTGCCGCCAGCCTGACGGCCCGATGCGATCAGGGCCCCGCCGCGAACCGTGCTGCCGAAAAAGCCCTGAAAGGCTCCCCCAGTGGCCCGTTGACCAAGGCAGGGGCCAGAACCTGCGCATGCGCCGCCGCCAAAGTGATGCCGGAATGGCAGGTGATCAGCACAGCGCCGGGATAGGCCGCGCTTTCCGCGTAAAGCGGGCAGCCATCAGGCGTCAGAACCCTCAGCCCGGCCCATTGCCGGACCAACTGCACCGACGCAATATCCGGAAACACGGAAACGGCGTGTTGTGCGAGCCCGGCACCTGCATCCGCCGTGATGGACAGATCAAGGCCGACATCCTCATGGGTCGCGCCCACCATGACTGTTCCATCCGCCGTTTGCCGGATTGTATCGCCAGTGTAGGGAAAGAACGGTCCAAGCCGTTCGGTCACAAGGATTTGCCCGCGCTCTGCCCTGATCGGAGCCGGAATGTCAAGGCTTTCCGCCAGCGCCTTGCTGCCAAGCCCTGCGGCAAGAAGCAGGCGCGGCGCTTCAAACTGGCCGCGCAAGGTTTCGACGCGAAAATTCCCTCGGTGAACTGAAACACCTGTTGCTTTGGCCTCGCAGTGCCTTGTCACGCCGAGTTGCACCATGCTCATGTTCAGCGCTTGAAGCAGCGCAAGCGGATCGCAGTCTCCATCCTCCGGACAAAAGCTCGCGCCTGCAACATCATTACCCAACCTCACACCCGGAAGCAGGCGTTCAAGTTCAGTGCGGTCCAGCACCGAGATGTCGGCAAGTCCATGGCCGAACTGATTGTGCAAGCGGGCAAATGAGGCGCGTTTCGCGGCGAGCGCCTCATCTCCCAGGCAAAATGACAGGCCGCCGCACTGGCGGTGATGAAGTGCAATGCCTGAGCGTGCCGTGAGTTGATCGGCAAAACCAGCCCAGAGGTCCGCGCTGGTGCGCGTCCAGCGCGCATAGGCGGGCATGTGATGGCCTTTGGACTGGACCCAGACCAGGCCGAAATTGGCGCGGGAAGCCCTGATGTCGTCATCACCGCCATCGAGCAACCTGACCTTCGCGCCCGCGATCGACATGCCGACAGCGAGCGAGGCACCAACAATCCCTCCGCCCACAATCAGCACATCCGAGGTCAGGGCAGCAGGCATGTAGACAGGCTATAGATTGAAAACCGCCCTGATCAAGAGGCTCGCATCATCCACAATAGCGCGCGCGGCCATCACGGCCAATAAACGTGCCATCCTCGGGGTTGTAGCTGCGGTAGCGGTCTGCGCACCATTGACGTCGGCCAGGTGCCATGGGCGCAGCACGAACCGGTGGATCGAACGCACCTGATGCCGCAAGATCACCGATGGCGAGCGCACCGATCGCACCAGCCGCAACGCCTGCCGCAATGCCGTCGCCGCGATAGCCACGGCGATAATAGCCAGGACCATATCCGTAGGCCGGACGGCCATAATATCGTGGTCCGCCATAGCCGCGACGGCCATAATACTGGACTTGCTCGACCTGAAGCTCCGTCATGCTGCGCGCCTGTTCCGAAATGGCGGACGAACCTGCGCCAAGCGGCAAGGCCTGAGCTGTAGCGAAAGACAGACCAAGGCCTGCCACAGCCCCCGTCATCAGCTTGATCATCGTTGATGTCATTGTTGAAAATCCTTGTTCATGTCGTTTCAAACAAACAACGCACCTGGAGCATTGCGCACGAAAGCGGACGTCGGTTTTGTGCAAAAGCAATGTTTTGAACGATAATGACCGATCACCATCCTGCATCGGGATGGATTCCATCTCGATGAGGAATGATCTGACGTTACGCCAGCTTGAACGGTTTGAACAGACCTCGCGCTTGCGCATCACAGGCTTCAGATGCAGGAGCGCATTGGCGAAATCACATTTGCTTTCCGGCCGGAAACTTCCGACAAGGTACGTCACGATTTTAATTTTTGCAGGCCATCATGACCGTTCACTCACTGCCTCTTGATCCCGCCATCCGCGCCACGCTCGTAGCCGTGACGACGGCCACCATCACCACGATTCTGCTCAAGAAAGGCCTGCGCAACATCTGGATGCGTGGCACCAGGCCTTTGCGCGCAGGCCAGCCACGGCTGGTCGGGCGGGCTTTCACGCTGCGTTTCGTGCCCGCGCGCGAAGACCTCGCAACCCCTGAATCATGGTCCTCACCAATCTCGACCCGTGCGGCCATCGAAGCCATGCCTGAAGGCTGCATTGCGGTTGCAGACGCCATGGGTGTGACCGATGCCGGGATTTTTGGCGACATCCTGTGCGCCCGCATGGCAAAGCGGGGCGTCGGCGGCCTTGTCACAGATGGTGTCGTGCGTGACATGGCCGGAGTGCTCGGCACGGGCCTGCCTGTCTGGTGCCAGGGTGCTGCTGCTCCGGCATCGGTCGCGGCTCTGACATTCGTGAACTGGCAAGAGCCTATTGGCTGTGGCGGTGTCGCTGTGATGCCGAATGATATTGTCGTGGTCGATGACGATGGCGCGGTGCTCATCCCGCAAGTCTTGCTGGATGATGTGCTGAAGCTTGCGCCCGAGCAGGAGCGCATGGAAGCCTGGATCATGGATGAGGTGGCCAAGGGCCATCCCCTTCCCGGCCTCTATCCGATGAATGCCGAAACCAGAGCGCGCTACGAAGCGTCCGGAGGCTGATACGATGGAACATTATTTTTTCACCCCGCCCACGGTCAGCGCCGTGCCTGTTGCGGGTGGTGGACTGTTCCCCGTGCGCCGCATTTTCTGTGTCGGCCGCAACTATGCGGAGCATGTCCGCGAGATGGGCGGCGATCCGACGCGAGAAGAACCGTTCTTCTTCACCAAGCCAGCCGATGCCGTGGTGACAGAGGGCGCAGCCATGCCCTATCCGCCCGTCACCACCGATCTGCATCACGAGATGGAACTGGTGATCGCGATCGGGGTCGGTGGCATCGACATCGACGAAGGCCATGCGCTTGATCATGTGCTGGGCTATGCCGCCGGCCTCGACATGACAAGGCGCGACCTTCAGGCTGCCGCCAAAAAGGCCGGCCGACCCTGGGACATGGCCAAAGGCTTCGACCATTCCGCACCCATCGGCGATATTGCCCCTGCGGCCACCATCGGGCACCCAAGCTCCGGGCTGATCGAACTCAAGGTCAACGGCAAGGTCCGCCAGTCATCTGACCTTGGGAAGATGATCTGGAACATCCCCGAGACAATCGCCTATCTCTCTCGCCAGGTGCGCCTGAGCGCAGGTGATCTGATCATGACAGGAACGCCGGAAGGCGTGGCTGCCGTCGTGCGCGGCGATGTGCTTGAAGGTCAGATTGCTGGTGTCGGGAATGTCCGAACCACGATTATATGACAGCAATCACAGTACGGCACGCTTGTCGGCCTTGGCGAGGCGTGCCAGCAGATATTCGACCTCGGCCTTGGCAGCAGCAGACAATCCGGCAGCGGGCTTGCGCTGGGCATCATGGCCGATCAGTCCACGCCGCATCAGCACATATTTGCGCACGGCAAGGCCAACACCGGGTTGCTGCTCGTAGCGCAGCAACGGCAGATGTGTATCGAACAGGTCGTGCGCCGGATCGCGCTGTCCAGCCTTTTGCAGACGCACGACATCGATCAGCAGTTCTGGAAACGCATACCCTGTGTTCGAGCCGTCGGCGCCCCGTTCCATCTCGAAATCAAGAAACAGACCACCATTGGCAACCATGATCGAGATGGGCCTCATCGAGCCGTCAGCCTGGAAGGCCCGCAGCGCGCTGATCTTCTCCAGCCCCGGCCAGTCCTCTGCCTTCAGCATCACGCAGGACGGGTGCGCCATGACGATCCTGCGAATGACGCCAGGAGTCATGATCACGCTGGTCAGCAGCGGGTAGTCCTGAATGACGAACGGAATGTCGGCACCGATGGCGTCGATGGCCTGTGCGTAATACCCGGCGATCTGATCATCTGTTCGCAAGGTGTTGGGCGGTGCGATCATCACGCCTGCTGCCCCCGCCTCCATCGCTTCGCGAGCCAGGGAACGCATCGCAGCCAGGCCGGGCGCAGACACCCCGACAATCACAGGCAGCCCGTCCATGAGTTCGACGGCCCGCTTCACCAGAGCCAGCGATTCGTGCGGCTCCAGCTTCGGTGCTTCGCCCATCATGCCAAGCACGGTCAGACCATCAGAGCCGATGCTGCGATAATGCGCATAAAGTCTATCGACACTAGCCCAGTCGATCTCGCCAGACGGCAGGAATGGGGTCGGGGCAATCGGAAAAACGCCACCGGATTGTGCAGTGAGGGGCATGGCAGGGCTACCAAAGGTCAGAGGTAAAGGTCAGAGCGTCATGAGTAAGCGTTTGCAGATGCGATGAAAAGGCGCATCCTGCACATGGGCCCACGTCAAAAATTGGGCCCACGTCAAAAATTGGCCCCACATCGAAAATTTGGCCCCACGTCGAAATCTGCTCAACGGCTTGCTTTGCTCTCAGGCTGCGGCGGCAATCACCCGGTTCCGGCCCTCGCCCTTGGCGCGGTAAAGCGCTTCGTCGGCGCGCTTCATCATCTGTGCCGGCCCCTGGTCACCGGCGCGGCGGCTGGTCACACCGATGGAAACCGTCACAGTGATCTGGCTGGAACCGCCGTAGATCGGGAATGTTTCAGCCTGAACATGCGAACGGATGCGCTCTGCCACCGCAAAGGCCGCCTGCAGACCCGTCTCGGGCAAGACCACGACGATTTCCTCGCCGCCCATGCGCGCAACCACATCGACAAGACGGGTGGCATCCTTCACGCGGCGTGCAAATTCTTTCAGAACCTCGTCACCGGCGTCATGTCCATAGGTGTCGTTGACCGTCTTGAACTTGTCGATGTCGAGCATCAGCACGGCCAGATCGCGTGCCCGCATCGCCGACTCATCGAACAGGCCCCCGAAATGCGTCTCCAGATAGCGGCGATTGTGCAGCCCCGTGAGCTGGTCCATCACGGCCATCTCGATCGAGGTCTGCACCCCGTCGCGCAGCCGATCAGCATAGCGCTTGCGCTTGACCTGTGTTTTCACGCGCGCCAGCAGCTCGTTGCGATCAACCGGCCTGACCAGGAAGTCGTGCACGCCAAGCTCAAGACCGCGCAGGATGCGCATGCGGTCTTCCGCCTCCCCGATCATCAGCACGGCCGAATTGCGGGTGCGCTCGAGCGAGCGCAGTTGAGTACACAGCCTGAGACCATCAAACCCTTGAAGATCAAGCGACACAATGACCAGCTCGAATGACGCTTCCGCAGCGCGGATCAGGGCCTTGTGGGGGTCAGCTTCAAGTTCGACACGATGCACCTTCTCCAGCGCGCCCATGATACGCTCTGATGAACTTGGCCGGTCATCGACGATCAGGATTGACGCCTTGTCTCCCAGGTCGCTGGCCGCAGCGGCAATCGGGTCGGCAATGCCAAGATCCCGTGATGCGAGGGCGCGGTTGCGCAACTCGTCCGTCATGGACTTGAGTCGGGCAAGGCTGCGCACACGCGCAAAAAGCGCCGTGTCGTCCAGTGGCTTGGTCAGGAAATCATCCGCACCCGCATCAAGTCCCTTGAGCCGGTCGCTGGGCTGATCGAGTGCCGTCACCATCACCACAGGAATATGAGCGGTTTGGGCTGAATTCTTCAACCTCCGGCACACCTCGAAGCCGTCCATGCCTGGCATCATCACATCAAGCAGCACAATGTCGGCAGCACCGGATGCGCAGATGCGCAAGGCATCAGGCCCATTGGACGCCGTCACGACATCGAAATACTCGGCAGACAGCTTCGCTTCGAGAAGCTTCACATTGGGCAAGATGTCGTCGACAACCAGAACACGCGCGCTCACGACACAACCCCTTGCTCACGCCGGCCCAAGATAGGCGCGAACTGTTTCGAGAAATTTGGCAACCGATATCGGTTTGGAGAGATAAGCCTCGCAGCCGCCCCGCAGCATGCGCTCCTCGTCACCCTTCATGGCAAAAGCCGTTACGGCAATCACCGGAATGGA
>JANMIB010000335.1:0-8761 GCA_031375605.1 Allobosea sp.
GGCCCACGGCGCGATACTGGCACGTCGGGGCCTTGTTCTGCAGGACAACCGTGGTGCTGCAACGATAGTGCGCGAAATCGTAAGGTCCGCCGCACAAGTTCACCACCTGGTTGCCCTCGATGGCGCTGGTGCGCGGATAGACCGAATAAGGGCCGATGCCGGTGCGGTCCTCAATGTCGAAGCCGACAATGCGGCCATCGTTCATCACGGCGATCTTGCCGGTGATGCGGTGATCACGGGCGTGGATGTCGGAGACGAAACTCTCGAAACGGTCGGCGATGAATTTCACCGGACGGCCAAGGATGCGCGACATGGCCGCCACCGCCACCTCGTCGGGATAGACATGCACCTTGATGCCATAAGAGCCGCCGACATCCTTGCAGATGACGCGGACATCGCCCTCGTTCATGTTGAGCTGTTTGGCGAACACGCCCTGCATCATGTGCGGGGCCTGCGTCGACTGATGCACCGTCAGCGTGCCGTCAGCAGGGTTGTAATCCGCGATGATCGAGCGGGTTTCAAGCGTGACGCCGGTGTGGCGGCCGGTGTGGAACGTCGCTTCAAGCACATGGTCGGCATCGGCAAACGCTGCAGCTATGTCGCCAGCCTCCGCTGTGCGCGCGAACACGAGATTGTCACCAAGCTCGGGGTGGATCACCACGGCGCCGCTATCCAACGCGGTTTCCATGTCGGCCTGCGCGGGCAATGGCTCCCAGTCGATGATGATTTCGCCGACAGCATCTTCGGCATGGGCGACGCTGTCAGCCACCACGGCCACCACCGCCTCGCCTTGCCATGTGGCGCGGTCCAGCGGCAAGGGATGCTGCGGGGCGGACTTCATGCCCTTGAGGTGCGCAAGTGTCGCCACCCACGGGTCACAGACCTTCGCAAGGTCAGCACCTGTGAACACCCGCACAATGCCAGGCATGGCCGCAGCCGCCGCGACATCGATGGACCGGATGCGCGCATGCGGATGCGGCGAGCGTAGGAAGGCAGCATGCACGAGGCGCGGCAGCGTCACATCATCGGTGTAGGTGGCACGGCCCTGGACCAGCTTGCGCACATTGGGACGCGGCACGGAGCGGCCAATGTAGCTGTTGGGCAGATCCTCGCGCGACAGGCCGACAGATTGGGGTGTAACGGGCTTGTTCATCAGGTGTTTGCCCCTGCCATGCGCTGGCGCGCCACCTCTTCCACCGCGTCCACGATGGCTTGATACCCTGTGCAACGGCAGTAATTGCCTGACAGGTGCTCGCGGATCGTGGCACGGTCCGTGGTGCAATGATGATCGAGCAAATCGGCGGCGGTCATCAGCATGCCCGGCGTGCAAAAGCCGCACTGGGCCGCATTGCGCGCCACGAACGCCTCCTGCAGATCGTGGATGGCGCCGCGCTCGCTGAGACCTTCGATGGTCTCCACGGCAGCGCCATCAAGGCTGGCTGCCAGCACGAGGCAGCCACGCACGATCTCGCCATCGATCCGCACC
Organism: Allobosea sp.; assembly: GCA_031375605.1. Classification (GTDB taxonomy): domain Bacteria; phylum Pseudomonadota; class Alphaproteobacteria; order Rhizobiales; family Beijerinckiaceae; genus Allobosea. Next base: position 1,487 of record JANMIB010000335.1, read on the forward strand.
GTGCAGGCCCCGCAGACGCCATGTTCGCAGCCCGCATGCGACCCGGTGAGACCCAGATCGAGCCGCAGAAAATCGATCAGATGGCGGCGCGGCTCGACCGCTTTCATCACCCGCTCGCCATTCACGGTGAGGTTCACATCAATTCGGGCACTCATGCCGCCACCCGCCTTTCAGCCATGAAGCTGCCCAATGCACGGCGCGTGAGCACGCGCGACAGATGCAGCTTCATCGCACCTGGACCATGCAGGTCATCCGGCGGATCAAGGTCATCGCCAAGAGCTACCTGTGCAACCGTGATGGAAGCCTCACCGAGCGCCTTCCCAACCAAGGCCACCGACGCTGCCTGTGCCTGCACGGGAGCAGGACCAACACCGAAATAGACCAGCCGTGCAGCGCTCACCACGTCTGAGGCCATGTCGATGCTGCAGGCAATCCCGGCCATGGCATAGTCACCACTGCGGCGGGCGATTTCGAGAATACTGGTGTGCTGGCCGGGGCGCTGCTTTGTGACCTCGACAGCGATGATGATTTCGTCCTCCTCCATCGCCGTCTCGTAAAGTCCGAGGAAAAACGAGGTCGCAGGCACGCGCCTCTCACCGCTTTCGGATGCGAGCACGATCATGGCATCGAGCGCCACGAGGCAAGCGGGCAGCTCGGCAGCCGGGTCGGCAAAAGCGAGCGAGCCGCCGATCGTGCCGCGATTGCGGATGGCGGGATGGGCGATCAGTGGCGCTGCCATGCGCAGCAACGGCGCGTGAGACGCGATCAAATCCGAGCGCTCAAGCTCGGCATGCCGCGTTAGCGCACCCAGACGGAGCGTGTCGCCATGGCTGCTCACGCCCTTGAGCTCGGACAGTTTCGAGATGTCGATCAGGACAGAGGGCTGCGACAGCCGGAACGCCAGCGTGGCAAGCAGACTCTGCCCACCTGCAATGATCTTTGCATCAGGTCCAGCTTCAGCCTTGATCTGCCAGAAGTCATCAAGCGTCACCGCACGCACATACCCGAAGGCAGGCCATTTCATTCCTTGATTGCTCCCCGCGTGCGACCGCCCCTGTTGATCCGGGGAGTTCCGCCTTGTCATGGCCAGAAAGTAGCCTGAGCCCGGCGAAGGTCAAGCGATGATGCTGCGTGGTCACAGCCATATGATACTGGTTTGTTTGCCCCGCCCTCACCCCTCGATGATCGCGACCGCACGTGTCCATCCGGCCGATGCACCGGCGATCTTCACCGGAAAGCACGACACCATGAAACCGTGGTCAGGCAGGCTTTCCAGATTGCTCAGTTTCTCGATGTGGCAATAGCCGATCTCGCGGCTGGCCTTGTGGCCTTCCCAGATGATCGAGGGATCACCCTCGCGGGCAAAGCGCTCCCGCGTGGCCGAAAACGGCGCGTCCCAGCTCCAGGCATCGGTGCCGGCAATGCGCACTCCGCGCGATGTGAGATACAAAGTGGCTTCCCGCCCCATGCCGCAGCCCCGGTCGAGGTAATCAGGATTGCCATAGGCTTTGCCCGCCGCCGTGTTGACCAGCACGATGTCGAATGGCTTCAGCACATGACCGATGCGCGTCAATTCAGCCTCCACATCCGCCGCCGTGCAGACATGGCCGTCGGGCATCGCACGAAAATCGAGCTTCACCCCCGGCGCGAAACACCAGTCCAGCGGCACCTCATCGATGGTAATGGCGCGCTCACCACCACTCATGGTTGAATGGAAATGGTAAGGCGCATCCAGATGCGTGCCATTATGCGTCGACAAGCTGATGTTCTCGACCGCCCAGCCTTCGCCATCAGGCAGCTGCGTTTCGCTGAGGCCGGGAAACATCGACGCTACCTGCGCCGCGCTCTGGCGATGGTTCACGTATTCGATTTGCGGCAGCATCATGGGCGGGTCGGACGCAATGCCTGCCTGCAGCGCCACCGAGATGTCGATGATCCGGCGGGCCATGTGCTAGCTCTGGCTGGTGTAGATCAGCGCCGACTTGTTCTCATCGGACTGTGCATGCACCGCCGAGAGCAGCCTGATACCGGTCACGACAGTGCGGTCAATGCTGCTGGCATCAGGCCAGTTGATCTCGATCAGATTGCCTGCCGGATCGCGGATGTAGAGCTGGAGCTGCCCGGCGGGTGTCTCAAACAGGTAATGGTTGTTGAAGGCATCCTGCGCAAAGCAGCCCTGTTCCTTCGCGCGCAGATACACGGCCTCGAAATCATCCACGTCGAGCGCGAAATGGGCATACTGGCTGGAGGGCGTGTCGACCTGAAACAGGTGCAGCTGGTTGTCGCCCATCTTCAGCCACTTGACCTTGATGCCGAAATTCGGCGCGGCGATCCGGGTCATGCCGAACATGGCCTCGTACCATGACAGTGATGTTTCCAGGTCGATGGCGCGCACGCTGACATGGTTGAAACGCAGGGCTTTCATGACATGGCTCCGATGTGAGACTTTTGGCATACGTGGCCATTTTGGCAGCCAAGGCAAGGGCTGCTGTGCCATCTGGCGCGCCAGCCCGGCTTTGTGCAATGTGGGGGCATGACAACACCCATCCCAGGCATGCGCGGCACGGTCGCCATCATCGGTGGCTCCATTGGCGGGCTTTTTGCGGCCCTGCTGCTGCACCGCGCAGGCTGGGACGTCGCCATCCATGAGCGCAACACACGCGAGCTGGCCGGACGCGGAGCGGGCATCGTCACCCATCCGGCCCTGCATGCAGCGCTTCAGGCCGCCGGAATCACACCTGCAGAGCAACTCGGGATCACGATTCCTGTCAGGCGCACATTCGGACGGGACGGCACCTTGATCGGGGAGCGTGCCTTTCCGCAGACCAACACCTCCTGGGACAGGCTGTTCCAGCTCCTGCGCGCGGCACTTCCGCAAGGCCGCTACCATCTTGGCAAATCGCTGACCGGGATCACGCAGCAAGCGGACGGTGCCACCGCCCACTTCGCCGATGGCAGCGAGGCGAGTGCCGATTTGATCATCGGTGCCGATGGCTTCCGCTCCTCGGTGCGCGCCACGTTCCTGCCCGATGTCATGCCCGCCTACGCAGGCTACGTCGCCTGGCGCGGACTGATCGATGAAAGCGCCTTCTCGCACGCGGCGCACGACGCGCTGTTCGCCAGCTTTTCGTTCTGCCTGCCGCCGGGCGAGCAAATGCTGGGCTACCCTGTGGCAGGCCCAGATCATGACCTGCGGCCCGGCCATCGGCGCTACAACTTCGTCTGGTACAGGCCAGCCGATGAGGGCACCGACCTGCGCCGCCTGCTCACCGATGACAGCGGCACCTTCCACGATGTCTCGATCCCGCCGCCTCTGATCGCCAAGGCCGTGATCGCGGAGATGCGTGCCGCGTCCCAATCCAGCCTGGCACCCTGCTTTGCCGAAGCCGTGGCGCTGACCACCATGCCGTTCTTCCAGCCGATCTACGATCTGACCGTGCCGCACATGCACCGGGGCCGCGTGGCGATCATCGGAGATGCCGCCTTCGTGGCAAGGCCGCATGTTGGAGCTGGCGTGACAAAGGCCGCGGAAGATGCGGTGACGTTGGTCGATGCACTGTCACAGCATGCCGACATCGATGCCGCGCTTGCAGCTTTTGATGGCAGCCGCACCGCCATCGGCCACCGCATCATCACACGCGCCCGGCACCTGGGGGCCTACATGCAGGCGCAGGTGCTGACGCGCACCGAACAGGCTGCGGCAGAAAAACATCGGTCTGCAGAGGCGGTCATGCAGGAAACAGCATCGCTGGCCTTCCTCGATGCGTGATCAACAGGACACGGAGCCGTCCGACATGACAACACCCGGAACACCTCGACCTGCCGACCTAGCCTATTTCAGCGAAGAGCACTCCGCCGAGGTGGTCAACGCGCGCATCGACGCTCAGGTGGCGGACCCACGGCTCGCCAGCGTTGCCGCAAGCCTGACACGGCACCTGCATGCCTTCATCAAGGAGGTCGAGCCAAGCCATGAGGAGTGGCTGGCCGGGATCAGGTTTCTGACCGAGACCGGACACATGAGCACCGAATGGCGGCAGGAGTTCATCCTGCTGTCGGACATTCTGGGTGTCTCAATGCTGGTTGACGCGATCAACAGCCGCCGGCCGTCCGGCGCGACCGAAAACACCATCCTCGGGCCGTTCTACGTCAAGAACCCGCCAACACTGCCCGCAGGTGCCAACATTTGCCAAGACGGCAAGGGCGAGCCCTGCCTCGTGCGCGGAACGGTGCGCGATACATCCGGCAAGCCGATTGCCGGCGCCCTCATCGATGTCTGGCAGACCAATGATGACGGTTTTTATGATGTCCAGCAGAAGGAGACGCAGCCCGACATGAACATGCGCGGAGCCTTCCTCACGGACAGCGAGGGGGGCTACAACTTCCGCACCTCAAAGCCGCGCCACTATCCCATTCCCGCCGACGGCCCGGTCGGCAAGTTGCTCGGTCAGCTTGGCCGCCACCCCAACCGCGCGGCACACATCCATGCCATTGTCTCGGCAGAAGGCTTTGACACCGTGATCACGCACATCTTCGAGCCTGAATGCGAATATCTGCGCGAGGATGCGGTGTTCGGGGTCAAGGAAAGCCTCATCGGCACCTTTGTCAGGCACGAAGGCAAGACCCCTGCCGCCGCCAATGGCTTTGACGGCTCGGATTTCTGGTGGGATGTCGAGGTCGATTTCGTCCTCGCGCCAGCCAGCGGCAAGACCGCCATGATCCATCAGGTTTAGCGGGCCAGATCAGCCGTCCGCCAGCGTCAGCACCGTCTCCAGCATGACCTTGATGGCGACTCCGGCATCCGCCTCGGTCATGTTCTCAAGGGGCGAATGGCTGATGCCCTTCTCATTGCGCACGAACAGCATCGCAGCGGGGAAGCGGCGCGCCATCGTCAGTGCATCGTGGGCAGCGCCGGACGGAACGCGCCGTGCAGCCAGATTGGCCCCTGTGCGGGCGATGCCGCGCTCCAGCGCCGCCTGCAGCTCCGCCGCCATGGGCGTGGCATCGAGCCGCGAATAGCGCTCGATGTTGACCGTGACGCCGCGCCGGGCAGCGATGGCGCTGAACTGCGCCTCGACAGCCTGGTCCATGATCTTGACGGTGGCATCGAGCGGAGCACGGAAATCGACCGTGAATGAGACGGCCCCCGGCACCACATTGGTCGCGCCAGGCTCGGCACGGACAACACCGACGGTGCCCACCGCATCAGGGTGGCCCTTGGCGATGGCCTCCAGCGCCAGCACCATCTCGGCGGATGCCGCAAGCGCGTCCTTGCGCAAGCTCATCGGCACGGTGCCGGCATGCCCGGCCTCGCCCGAAACGCGCACACGGGCACGGACCTGCGCATTGATCGCAGACACGATGCCGACAACCTCGTCATGCGCCTCCAGAACCGGACCCTGTTCGATATGCAGCTCCAGATAACCCGCGACAGAGCCATCAGCCCGTTTCAGCCCAGCGATGCCGCCAGCATCACAGCCGAAATCGGCAAGAGCCCGGCGCACGCTCACCCCGTCCGCATCACAGGCGTCGAGCCAGGAAGGGTCATAGCCTGATGACAGCGCGGCAGACGTGGACAGATTGGTCGGAAAGCGCACGTTCTCCTCGTCTCCGAACGCGAGCACTTCCAGGGCAAACGGCATCGTCGCCATCCGGCTCCTCAGCGCATCCGCAATGAGCAACCCGGCCACGACACCCAGATTGCCGTCATAGGCCCCGGCATCCTTCACGGTGTCGATATGAGAGCCGATGATGATGGCTGGCAGGCCAGGCTTTCGCCCCTCGATGCGGCCCTGGACCGAGCCTGCCGCATCGATGTGCGCGTTGAGCCCCGCCTTGCCCATCAGGCCCAGCACAAGCTCTGCCGCCTGCCGATGAGCTGGCGAAAGATAGAGCCGGGTCAGCTTGCCGGGCTCGTCCGTGAAGCGGTTGAGATCAGCCAGCATAGCAAAGGCGCGCTGGCCGAGCTGGGGAGCGGTGGGCAAATCAGTCATGTGTCGTATCTAGCCCAGTTTTGCGCTGATCCCAAAGGGGGAGAATGTCCCGGCACGACACGTATCCACCGTCTGTCAGCACCAAAATCACTCACTTCGCATTCTGGAACGCAGTGCGGCTGAACACTGTGCGCAGCATGATCACCATGTCGAGCCAGACATTCCAGTTGTCGATGTACCACAGGTCGTAGCTGACCCGCCGGGCCATCTTCTCGTCGGTGTCCGTCTCCCCGCGCAGGCCATGCACCTGGGCCCAGCCGGTGATGCCGGGCCTGACATTGTGACGGCGGGCATAAAAACCGATCTTCTGCTCGTATTCACGGTCATGGGCAAGCGCGTGAGGGCGAGGTCCGACCAGCGACATCTGGCCCAGCAGCACATTCACGAGTTGCGGCAACTCATCCACGTTGTAGCGGCGCAGCAGGGTACCGATGCGGGTGATGCGCGGATCGTTCCGTGTGGCCTGCTGCACGATGTCGCCGTCATCCATGCTGCTCATGGTGCGGAACTTGATGATCCGGAAGGGCTCCTGATTAAACCCGAACCGGCGCTGCAGGAAGAACACCGGCCCCTTGCTGTCACGCTTGATCAGGATGGCCACGATCACGAACAATGGCAGCAACAGGACCGTGAGAACAGCCGCCACGCTGAAGTCGAACACGCGTTTGGTCACGATCTCTGGAACCGACAACGCAGGCGGTGTCAGCTCGAGACTTGCAATCGAGCCCGTGCGGATGATGCGCGGGTTATCGAAGCGGTCCATGATTTTTTCCGGTGCCAGATTGATGGAGACCGGCACGGTCATGAACGCATCGACGCAACTCTCGATGGTGGCGCGCTCGGACCACGGGATCGCCATGAACACCCCGTCAGGCTTGATCTGGCGGGCGCGGCTGACAGCATGCGCAAGGTCGCCCGAAAGCGCCAGTTCACGCTCCTGCGGAGAGGCCGAAGCAGGCAGTTCACTCAGCAGAACCATTTTCTCGATCATCAGCCCCATGTTCCAGGGCTGATGGCGGGTCATGAATGATGTGACCTCGGATTGATACCCGATGAGCAGCACGCGCTGGGCTGAAATGCGGCCCGTCTTGCTGGCAATCGAGATCATCTTCACCACCCACCAGCGCACCAGCGTGATCAGTGGAATACCGGTCAGGTAGGTGAGGATCACCACGCCGCGCGAGTGGTCATCACCGACTTTGGCCAGAAACCCGACGGCGATGAAGGCGACGATGGTGACATTCCAGACATTGAAGGCCTCGACCATCTGGCCCTTGGAAGCCAG
>JANMIB010000228.1:0-3572 GCA_031375605.1 Allobosea sp.
GGCACCTTCGGCTTCATGTACCTGTTTGGCTATTCGCTCGACAACATTTCGCTGCTGGCCCTCACGCTCGCCGTGGGGCTGGTGGTCGATGACGCCATCGTGGTGCTTGAAAACATCGTCCGACATATTGAAATGGGCAAGAAACCGTTCGAGGCTGCCTTGATCGGTTCGCGCGAAATCGGCTTCACCATCATTTCGATCACCTTGTCACTGGTCGCCGTGTTCATCCCGGTGTTCCTCATGGGCGGCGTGGTGGGCCGGGTGTTCCGCGAGTTCGCGGGCACGATTTCAGCTGCGATCCTGGTTTCAGGCTTCGTCTCGCTGACCCTCACACCGATGATGTGCGCCCGCCTGCTCAAGGGCCACCATGAGAATGAGAAAAAGACACTCATGGACCGGATCGTGGACCCGGTCTTCAATGCTGTGCTGACGGGCTACCGTGTCTGCCTCGATCTCGTTCTGAAGGCGCGCCTGCTGGTCCTGATCCTGACCATCGCAACTGTCGGTCTGACGGTGAAAATGTATATGGATATCCCGAAAGGTTTTTTCCCGGTCGAGGACACCGGCCTCCTGCGCGGTGCGACCGAGGGCCCGCCCGACACCTCCTTCGAGGCCATGTCGGCCCGCGTCCAGCAACTTGCAGAGATCGTCAGGGCAGATCCCGCCGTCGATTACATGACCGTCAATATCGGCGGTTTCAGTTCGGTCAACACCGGTTTCATGTTCATCTCTCTGAAGCCGCGCGAACAGCGTGACAGCGCCGCCGAAATCATCAACCGGCTGAGACGGGCTTCATCTTCGGTGCCTGGCCTGACAGCCGTGTTCCAGCCGGTGCAGAACCTCAACCTGAACACCGGCAGGCCGTCGCGCGCGGCCTACCAGTATTCCGTCGCAGGGCCTGATCTGGAGCAGTTGTTCAATCTGGCACCGCGCCTGCGCGAGCGGCTGTCGCAGCTCCCGCAACTGCGTGATGTCTCGCTCGATCTGCAGTTGCGCAACCCGCAGGTGTCGGTGGAACTTGACCGCGACCGTGCGGCCAGCCTCGGCATCACCTCCGACCAAATCCGCCAGACACTTTACAATGCGTTCGGCCAGCGCCAGATCGCCACGATCTTCACTGCGTCGAACGACTATCAGGTGATCATGGAGGCTGACCCGGCTTTTCAGCTTGATCCTGTGGTTCTTTCGCGCCTTTTGCTGCGCACGGCAGGCGGGCAGAATGTGCCTCTCGAGGCCGTCGCCAAGATCAGCCCTTCGGTCGGTCCGCTCGCGGTTAATCGCATTGCGCAGCAGCCCGCAGTCACGTTCTCTTTCAACACGGGCCCTGGCGTTGCCATCGGTGAAGCAGTGACCGCCATCCGCGCTGCAGAGCGTGACCTGAACATCCCGCCGTCGATCAACTCGACATTCTCCGGCTCGGCACAGCTTTTCCAAGATGCGCTCAAGGGCCAAGGTCTGCTGATCATGGCTGCCGTGCTCGTGATCTACATCGTGCTGGGCATCTTGTATGAAAGCTATGTGCATCCGATCACGATTCTGTCTGGCCTTCCCTCGGCCGGACTTGGCGCACTGCTGGCGCTGCAATGGTACAATATGGACCTGTCGGTGATCGCCATCATCGGCATCCTTATGCTGATCGGGATCGTGAAGAAAAATGCGATCATGATGGTCGACTTCGCCATCGAGAAACGCCGTACGGAGAATGTCGACGCCATGACGGCGATCCGCGAGGCGGCGCTGGTCAGGTTCCGCCCAATCATCATGACGAGCTTTGCCGCCATCTTCGCCATCCTGCCGATCGCGCTCGGTTCTGGCGCTGGCGCTGAACTCAGGCAGCCTCTGGGTGTCGCCGTGGTGGGCGGGCTCATCCTGTCTCAGGTGCTAACCTTGTTCATCACTCCGGTTGTCTATTTCTATCTCGACAAGGTTGATTCCCTGATTTCTGGGCGGAAAACCACAGCATATGCCGAGCCGGTACCGGTGCCCGCTCCGGCCGAATAGGCAAAAACACCCAGCAGATCGCAGCATTGATTTCCAAGCCTGCGACTTTCACTCCGGTCCAATCAAAAATCGTCCTGTAAAAGCTGATGCTGCTTTTGCAGGACTTTTTGTTCATCTGATCGCCATCATCAGAAACAGCGGTTTTCTCCACGCTACTTTTTGCCGGATGGAATTAACACTATTTCAGAATGGTACAGACGCAAGCATTGCGCCTTCACACCTCATTAGCTATACATTCGCTGCGGCGGGTGATGTTGAGTGTTGTTGGAGTGAACGTCATGCTGTGCGATCCGCGTTCTGGCAAAGGCCAGACTTTTCTTGCTGTATCCCAGCCAGAGCCTGCCACCCAGGTCTTGCCAAGTCTCCAGCCACATCTTGCACTTCGAGGTCGTTTTCGCAGCGATGCTGCCAATAAAACCCGCGTGCCCCTGTCTCCACGCCTGATTGCGCTCGGAACACTTGGTATCGTTCTCGGTGTCGGTTCAGCGCTTCTTGGTGTGTCATTCGTACAAGCAAGTGACCGCGTCGATATGTTCGAGGTTGCCAGATACGATCAGGCACAGCGGCGCACGCGGATGGAAAATGTCCCCCGTCAGGTCTACACGTCGAACGCCAACAGCTATGCGCCGACGCGTCCCATCAAGTATCATCCCTTGTCCGAGGTTTCGCCACAGGGGCGCGTGTCTTTCCCTGATTTCAACTTCAATCCTTTCTCCTTCCCGCAAGGCAAAGCTGCTGCCCGCACGAAGAAGAAGACCCACGATGTCGCGACCGGCAATGGTGATGTGCCGGTTTATGACACGGTGTCCGGGGCATCTCTTTCGCCGCGTTCGATCTGCGTGAGGCTTTGTGACGGCTATCAGCATCCACTGGGCAACATCCGCGACATGCTGGACCTGCCCGGCCATGAGGCTCTTTGTAAGGCGACATTCCCCGGTGTTCCAACCAGGGTCTTCCGCGTCGCTCCGGGGGCCGAGAACATTGACAATGCCGTCAGTTCCGATGGCAAGACCTATCGTTCGCTGCCGATGGCCAATGCCTACCAGACGGCGATCGACCCGGCCTGCGCGCGGCCCCGTACCGGCACGCAGACCGTCTCGCTGCTGAAGGACTTCACGCTTCGTGCAGGCGACACTGTCATTGTGAATGGCAGGCCCCGCGTGTTCGGCGGCTCGTCGAGCTATCCCTACACAGCCAGCAATTTCCGTGATTTCCGTTCCTCATCCGCTGTCTCCGATGCCACCCGCAAGAAGATCGACGATGTTGTCGGTGTCAGCCGCCAGGAGCGTCTGAACCGCGAGGTCAAGCGCATGTCGCGGGTTCGCGAGGCCAATGCTGCAGACATGACGCGTGCCATCGATGTGGTTCAGGGCGAGCGGTTTGATGGCCTTTCGGCCAGAGTCATTGCTGATCGCGCAAGCCCTGTCAGGATCATTGAACTGGGACGTCGCTGACAGGCACGGACCAGCATCTGGTCGGCTGCGCACCCGATTGTGATCACGCTTCTGGCCAGCACATTGTGCTGGCCATTCTGCTTTTGCCGCCAACCCCCTGAACAAGACTGTTTTTTG
>JANMIB010000375.1:0-14594 GCA_031375605.1 Allobosea sp.
ACAAGCGCAAGAGCGCCGATGTCGCCTTCACCGTGGTCATGGCCAATGCGATTTCCACCCTCGTCATGCTGGCCTATCCGCCGCTCTGCATCTGGCTCGGCTATGATGCGCGCACCACCGGCATCATGCTGGGAGCAACCATTCACGACATGGCGCAGGTGGTGGGCGCTGGCTATGCGGTGTCTGAAGAGGTCGGCAACACGGCCGTTATCGTCAAGCTGTTCCGGGTCTTCCTCTTGCTGCCGATGGTGCTGGCCATCGGCTGGTATTTCGTGCGCCAGGGCGAGCAAACCGGTGATGCCAAGGTGCCGGTGCCGGTGTTTGCGCTGGTGTTCCTTAGCCTTTGCGTGCTCAACAGCCTGATGGTTGCCAGCCCGGCGCTGGCATCATCCGTGGGCTATCCGGCCATCAAGTCGCTGCTTGGCGAGGCGTCCAAATGGGGCCTGCTGATTGCCATCGCTGCGCTCGGGCTTGGCACCTCGCTCAGATCGATCCTGACGATTGGCTGGCGGCACATGGCGGTGTTCATGGGCGCGACATTCGTCATCCTGTTCCTGATCATCGTCGGCCTCAAGGTCGTGGCCTAGGACCCCATCATGCCAGACATCGTCATCACCGAATTCATGGACGAAGCCGCCATCACGGACGGCCTCAAGGGCTACGACGTGGTCTATGACCCCAAGTTGGTCGACAAGCCCGATGAGCTGGCGAAATTGCTGGGCGAGGCCCGCGCCATCATCGTGCGCAACCGCACGCAGGTGCGCGGCCCCCTGCTGGCCACCGCGCCCAAGCTGAAAGTGGTGGGCCGCCTCGGTGTCGGCCTCGACAACATCGACCTTCTGGCCTGTGCCGCACGCAGTGTTCAGGTGTTCCCGGCCACCGGCGCGAATGATGTTTCGGTTGCCGAATATGTCATTACGGCAGCGCTCGTGCTGCTGCGCCGGGCCTGGTTCGCAACGGACCGTGTCGCAAACGGCGAATGGCCGCGCAATGACCTGATGGGCGGGGAGATTTCTGGCAAGACGCTTGGCCTCATCGGGTTTGGGGCCATCGCCCGCGAAACCGCGATGCGTGCCAAGGCACTTGGCATGACTGTGATCGCGCATGATCCATATGTGAAACCGGACAGTGCCATCTGGAACGAACGCGGCGTGGCCTGCATGGCGCTGGACCGGGTGCTGGCCACCGCGCATGTCGTCAGCCTGCATGTGCCGCTGACCGACACGACGCAGGGTCTCATCAATGCGACCTCGCTTGCCAGCATGCGCAAGGACGCCATCGTGATCAATGCTGCCCGTGGCGGCGTGGTCGATGAGGCTGCGCTGGTGGCTGCGCTGAAAAGCGGCCAGATCGGGGGCGCGGCGCTCGATGTGTTCGATGTCGAGCCGCTCAAGGGCGCTGAGGCGGCGCTGTTTGCCGGATGTCCCAACCTGATCCTCACCCCGCACATCGCGGGCGTCACGGAGGAATCCAACGTACGGGTGAGCTGGGTCACGGTCGAGAATGTGAAGAAGGCGCTGACCGCATCATAGCGGAGGCCCGCGCCATCTGTCGTCATGCTCGGGCTTGTCCCGAGTACCCACGACTTTCTGGCTGCACGTGAAGGCGTGGGTCCTCGCGACAAGCGCGAGGATGACGATGAGTAGCAACGAACAGGATTGATCATCCCATGACCAACCACACCATTGCCGATGCCGTCACACATATCGCTGGCCTGTTCACCAAAGCGGGCGTGCTCCCGGCCACAGCCCGTTCGGTTGCCGCGGCACTGGTGGCGGCGGAGGCGGATGGTCTCAAGGGCCATGGCCTGAGCCGCGTGCCGACCTATCTGACCATGGTCAAAAGCGGCAAGATCAACGGGCAGGCTCTGCCTGTCTCCAGCCGCCCCAAGCCCGGCGTTCTGGCCATCGATGCCTGCGACGGCTTTTCCTACGCCGCCATCGATCTGGCGATTGCCGAACTCCCGGCCATGGCCCGCGCGCAGGGCATTGCCATTGCGCCCATCCGACATTCCAACCATTGCGGGGCTGCGGGCCTGCATGTGGAGAAGCTGGCTGAAGCTGGCCTCGTGGCGCTGCTGTTTGCCAACACGCCCGGCGCGATGGCCCCCTGGGGTGGCTCCAAGCCCGTGTTCGGCACCAATCCCATCGCCTTTGCGGCCCCGCTTGCCGGGCGGCCGCCCATTGTCATCGACATGGCCTTGTCCAAGGTGGCGCGCGGGCCGATTGTCGCTGCAAAACAAAAGGGCGAAGCTATCCCCGAGGGCTGGGCGCTTGATGTGGACGGCAATCCCACCACCGATCCGGCAAAGGCCATTGCCGGAACCATGGTGCCGCTGGGCGACGCCAAGGGTGCCACGCTGGCGATGATGGTGGAAATCCTTGGCGCAGCGCTGGTTGGTGCAAACTTCGCCTATGAAGCGTCGTCCTTCCTTGATGGAGCGGGTGGTCCTCCCCGGACCGGGCAGCTCATCCTGGCCATCGACCCCGCCGCGATGGGCGGCGCGTGGTTCGCAGAAAGGATGACGGCACTGGCATCAGCCATCGAGACGCAGGCCGGAACACGCCTTCCAGGAGCACGCCGCATGGCGCTCAGGGTCAAGGCCGCGCAAGAAGGCATCACGATTCCAGATTTCTGACGCAAATCCTGCGCAAGTTTGCACTTCATTCAGCATTGACCCCGATAGTTCCATTTGGGCTGAAACCAGAGTTGTTGATGCGTGGGTCCGGTTGATCCGCGCGGTGCATCACTGGTTTGCGTGAGTGCGGGTGCAATGTCTGAAGCGTCGGCGGCGATGAAGGAGTTGGCGTCTGGGTTGGCCGGCCTCGGCCAGATCCGGCGTGACGATATTCTCGTCAAGCTCGGCGAGCTTTTCGGCGGCGTGTCGCATCTCTTGCCCGATGATGGCGTCGAGACCTTCGAGGCGATCTTCGTATCGCTCATCCCGATCTGCGGCGAGCAGGCCAAGGCGTCGCTTTCCAGCACCATTGCATCGAACGAACGCGGGCCGGGCCGAGCCGTGCGTCATCTGGCCTTTGATGATTCCATTCTGGTGGCGCGCCCGGTGCTGCGACTGTCGCCGCTGTTGCTCGACGATCATTTGCTGGCGCTGGCAACCGTGAAAAGCTCGGATCACCTTCTGGCCATGTGCCAGCGTTCGCATCTGCCTGCCCAAGTCACCGACGTGATCCTGTCGCGGGCCAATGGCGAAATTCTTGTGGCTCTGGCAGAAAATCCCGGTGCCGCCCTGTCACGGGCCGGGCAGGAGGCTCTGGCGGAAGCCGCTCTGGATGATGGCGGATTGTATGATGCGATGCAGCTCAGGCCGGATCTGGCAGCTGTTCTGGACATCATCGAGGCCGAACAGACCGGCTATGTCAAACCCGTGCTGCACAAGCCATCCCAACTCGCGGCCAACCCGGTTGAGGTCAGTCCCGCCCCGGCCAGCTACGCTTTGCCTGTCCAGGCTGTTGCGCAGGTGCCAGCTGTTCAGGTGCCCGCCGTCCAAGTGCAGGCCAGCCAGGTGCAAGCCAGCCTGGTGCAGGCCAGCCAGCCAGCTGCTGTGCTGACGTTGCCGGAACTTGAAGGCAAGCTGCGGCAGTTGCTCGAGAGCAATGCCGTCGATGCGGCGCTGGCGACGCTGGCCAGGCAATTGTCCGTGCCCCTGCCAGGCCTCGCCAAGGCTTTTGCGGTCGATATCCATGGCGGTTTCCTGGCCTATGCCAAGGCCGCACGTCTCGACTGGAGCACGATGCTGCGCTTCCTGATGAAGCGTTATGAGGCAGGCCACATCACACCGCGTCTTCAGCGCGCCGAACTTGACTATGGCGGCCTTGAGGTCGCTGATGCCCGGCGCGTGGTCGGCATGCTGGTCACACACGCGCCCAAACCGAATTAGAAGAAAGCAGACATAAGCAGGCTGATCAGATCAGCGCGAATCGGACCACGTCCACCAGCCCCAGATCGGTGATCTTGAGGTGCGGGATGACAGGCAGCGTCAGGAAGGCCACCTGCAGGAATGGCTCCGCCAGCACCACACCGAGCGCCTTTGCAGCGGTGCGCAAAGGGATCAGCGCGTCGTGCACATCCTCAAAGCTCCTGTCGCTCATCAGCCCGGCAATCGGCAAGGCCAGTTCGGCCATCACCACGCCATGCTCAACCACGCAGAAACCGCCACCGATCTCGATCAGCCGGTTCGCTGCGGCTGCCATTGATGCTTCATCGACCCCGACGACACACAGATTGTGGCTGTCATGCCCGACCGACGAGGCAATCGCCCCGCGCTGCATGCCAAAGCCATGCACAAACCCCGTGGCGATGTTGTTGGTCTTGCCATGCCGCTCGATGACGCTGACCTTGATGATGTCTTGGGCTAGGTCGATGGCGGCCCTGCCGTCGTGCGCGGGCAAGATCATCCTGAGATGCTGCGTGATGATCTTGCCCGGCACGACGCCGATCACGGATGTCTCGCCCGTCGCAGCCCTGGCATGAAAATCATCGGGTGCAAGTTTGCGCGAGGTGACGCTGCCATGGCCCACGGCAGCAACCGGCATGCGCGCCGCAAAGGCAGCATCATCGCCCAGTCGGCCGCCAGCGATGGTCAGGCTCACAGTGCAGGTGTTCAGGTCATCCAGCAGGACGATGTCGGCCCGCTTGCCCGGCCCGATAAAGCCCCGGTCAGTCAGCCCGAAGGCGCGCGCGGCTGACAAGGTGGCCGTGCGATAGACCGCGAGCGGATCACGCCCATGGGCAATCGCCGTGCGGATCATGAAATCGAGATGGCCTTCTTCGGCGATGTCGAGCGGGTTGCGGTCATCGGTGCAGAAGGCGAGGAAGGACGACGTGTCACGATCAATCAATTCCATCAGCGCGTGCAGATCTTTCGAGACCGAGCCTTCGCGGATCAGGATGTGCATGCCTTTGGCCAGCTTCTCGCGCGCCTCCTGTGCCGTGGTGGTCTCGTGGTCAGTGCTGATTCCGGCTGCGAGATAGCCATTGAGCGGCAACCCCTGCAGCAGTGGCGCATGGCCATCGATGTGGCGTCCTGAGAAGGCCGACAACTTGTCGAGACAGGCCGGATCGCGGTGCAGCACGCCCGGAAAATTCATGAACTCGGCTAGCCCGATCACCTTTGGATGGTTGATGAACGGAACCAGATCAGCCGCCGTCAGCGCAGCCCCCGATGTTTCGAGATGTGTGGCCGGCACGCAGGACGACAGCTGCACGAACAGGCTCATCACCATGCGTTCCGCACAGGTCAGGAAATAGCGGATGCCGTCGGCACCCAGCACGTTGGCAATCTCGTGTGGATCGCAGATCGCCGTGGTGATGCCATGGGGCAGCACGCAGCGCTCGAACTCGAACGGTGTGACCAGCGAGGACTCGACATGACAATGCGTGTCGATGAAGCCTGGCACGGCAATGCGGCCCATGGCATCGATGGTCCGCGTGCCCGTGTAGCGGCCATGGGTGCCGACAATGGTGTCGCCGACGATGGCGATGTCTGTCTCCACGAGCGCGCCCGTCACGAGGCAGTAAAGCTGCGCATTGGTGATCACGAGATCAGCAGGCTCATCGCCGGTGCCAGCCGCAATGCGCCGGGCGAGTGTGGCAGGGGAGATCATGATGCCGCCTCCGTGTCACGCCTGGCAATTGTCATTGCGAGCGCAGCAAAGCAATCCAGGCTTTGTGTGCCTCGATGCTGGATCGCGTCGCTGCGCTCGCGATGACGCTGTCTCATCCGCTTTCGCTGCATGGGCACGGACATGCACCACCCCTTGCTACCAATCGACACGGGCAAACACCTCTTCCGTTGAGACGCACATCACGTCATGTTGTGGCATGCGATTTGAACACACGAAAACATGACTCAAAACATCCGAAAAGCCATCCAATTTGTGCACCGCGGCGAGGTGATCACGCTGGACGCCTTCAGCCCGCGCCGCACGGTGTTGGACTGGCTGCGCGAGGACATGCGGCTGACCGGCACCAAGGAAGGCTGCGCCGAAGGGGATTGCGGGGCCTGTACCGCGGTGGTCGGGCGGCTCAAGGATGGACAGCTTGTCTATCAGCCGGTCAACACCTGCATCTTGCTGCTTGGCCAGCTTGATGGCGCGGAACTGATCACGGTGGATGACCTTGCACAAGATGGCGTGCTGCATCCCGTGCAGGCCGCGATGGTGGCGCATCACGGCTCGCAATGCGGCTTCTGCACACCCGGCATCGTGATGAGCCTGTTCGCGCTGTATCACGAGGATATGCGCCCGGTGACGCGAGAGGCGGTGTGCGATGCCTTGGCGGGCAACCTGTGCCGCTGCACCGGTTACAGGCCCATCATCGATGCCGCGATGGACGCCTGCGCCACCGGGGCCGCCGACAGTTTCATGGCCGCGCGCGCCACGACGCAGGCCGGGTTGGCAGCACTTGCGGGGCCTGATGATGTGCTGGTTGGGGACGAAAGCAGCTTCTTCGCTATTCCCCGCAGCACGGATGGGCTGGCCAGGCTTTGTCTGGCCCAACCCGATGCCACACTGCTGGCAGGCGCCACCGATGTCGGCCTATGGCTCACCAAGGGCCTGATGGAACTGCACAAGATCATCTGGCTGGGCCGGATCGAAGGCTTCGGTGCCATTGAAGCAACGGCAGACACCCTTCGCATCGGTGCAGGTGCCAGCCATGCGGATGCGCATGCACACCTGGCGGCCATCGACCCTGATCTGGGCGAAGTGATCCGGCGTTTTGGCTCGGCGCAGGTGCGCGCCTCCGGCACGGTGGGCGGCAACATCGCCAATGGCTCGCCCATCGGTGATCTTGCGCCCTGCCTGATCGCGTTGGGAGGCACGGTCGAATTGAGGCGCGGTGCCGAGGTCCGCACGGTGCCTCTGGAAGATTTCTTCATCGCCTATCGCAAGCAGGATCGCCGCCCCTCCGAGTTCGTGGCGGCTGTGACGGTTCCGAAGCTGCGGCCCGGTCAGCAATTCCGCGCCTTCAAGGTTTCCAAGCGCTTCGACGAGGATATTTCTGCCGTTATGGGGGCATTCCGGCTGACGGTTGACGGCGGGCACATCACCGAGGCCCGCATTGCCTTCGGCGGCATGGCGGCGACACCGAAGCGGGCGACCAGGACCGAGCAGGCGCTCAAAGGCATTTCGCTGGCCGATGAAGAGGGCTGGCGCGCAGCGTTTGATGCCATCGCCACCGAGTTCCAGCCTCTGACCGACCAGCGCGCCACCGCCAGCTACCGCAGCATCATCGCGCGCAACCTGCTGCTGAAAGCGCTGATGGAGATCGCAGGCAGCGACGGCACGCGGCTTGTGGATCGGGCCAGCACGCCGCATCGTCATTCCGGGGCCGCGCAGCGGAGCCCGGAACCCGTTGCGGAGCCAACATGACGAAGAGTTGCACCATATGAACATCCGCTCCATTCCCGGCTCGCCGCTCGAGCCTTTGCGCCATGTGCACCAGCCTTTGGTGCACGACAGCGCCACCAGGCATGTGCAGGGCACGGCGGCTTACATCGATGACCTGCGTGAGCCTGAAGGCACGCTGCACATTGCCTGCGGGCTGTCTCCCGTGGCGCGCGGTGCGCTCAAAGGCATGGATCTTGATGCCGTGCGCCGCTTTCCCGGCGTGGTTGCCGTGTTCACGTCTGCCGACGTGCCAGGCAGCAACGATGTCTCGCCCTCCATCGGCGGCGATCCGATGCTGGCGGAAGGCCGGGTGATGTTCCATGGCCAGGTGCTGTTCGCGGTGGCTGCGACCACGCGCGATGCGGCACGGCGGGCGGCGCGGCTTGCCAAAGTCGAGATCGAGGCGGAAACGCCTGTCGTCAGCGTCGATGATGCCGGCCGTGATGGCGAAAAGGTCCTGCCCGATTATGCCTTCGAGCGCGGTGACATCGAAGCTGCGCTGGCCGCCAGCCCGCACCGGATCAATGGTATGTTCCGCATAGGCGGGCAGGAGCATTTCTATCTGGAAGGACAGGCCGCATTCGCCATTCCGAAGGAGGACGGCGAAATCCTGGTACATTCCTCCACCCAGCACCCCACCGAGGTGCAACACGTGGTGGCCAAGGTGCTGGGTCTGCCGGATGCGTTCGTGATTTGCGAAGTGCGCCGCATGGGCGGGGGCTTTGGCGGCAAGGAAAGCCAGGCAACTCAATGGGCCGCTATCGCCGCACTGGCTGCGCACAAGCTGAAGCGCCCCTGCAAGATCAGGCTGGACCGCGACGATGATTTCGCCACCACCGGCAAGCGCCACGACATGCGGGCGGACTACCGCATCGGCTTTGACGATGCAGGCCGCATAACAGCGTACGATGTCGATTATCTGACGCGCTGCGGCTGTTCGGCGGACTTGTCGCAGGGCGTGGTCGACCGGGCTATGTTCCATTCCGATTCTTCGTATTGGCTACCGGTGACGCGCATCAACACGCGGCGGCTCCTGACCAACACGGTCAGCAACACCGCCTTTCGCGGCTTTGGCGGCCCGCAGGGTATGCTGATGGCCGAGCGGATGATCGATGAGATCGCCTGGGCATCCGGGCGCGATCCGCTCGATGTGCGTTACGCCAACCTGTATCGCGAAGGCGAGGACATCACGCCCTACGGCCAGAAGGTCAGCGAACTTGGCACCATGCACGCGCTGATCCGGCAGCTGGAAGCAACAGCCGATTACCGTGCCCGCCGCAAGGACATCGCCGCCTTCAATGCAGCTTCCCGCATCATCAAGCGCGGGCTGGCCCTGACGCCCGTGAAGTTCGGCATCTCGTTCACGCTCAAGCAGCTCAACCAGGCTGGCGCGCTGGTGCATGTCTATCAGGATGGCTCAATCCAGCTCAACCATGGCGGCACGGAGATGGGGCAGGGCCTCTACCAGAAAGTGGCGCAGGTTGTGGCCGAGGAGTTCGGCGTCGACATGGCCCGCGTGCGCATCACCGCCACCACGACGGAGAAAGTGCCCAATACCGGCCCGACGGCGGCATCGTCCGGCACTGATCTCAATGCCCGCGCTGCGCTCAATGCGGCGATGACCATCAAGGCGCGCATGGCGGATCATGCCGCCTCGCTGTGGAACTGTGCCGCTGGCGACATCTCGTTTCGTGACGATCGCGTCTTTCATGGCAATGACAGCATGGGTTTTGGCGAACTGTCGAAAAAGGCCCATCTCGACCGCGTCCAGCTCTCAGCCACCGGTTTTTATGCGACGCCCGGCATCACCTGGGACCGTGCGGCGAAGAAAGGCTCGCCCTTCCTGTACTTCTCGTTCGGGGCGGCCTGCGCCGAGGTCGAGATTGACACGCTGACCGGGGAAAACCGCCTGCGCCGTGTCGATATTCTCCACGATGTCGGCAAGTCGCTCAACCCCGCCATCGACATCGGCCAGATCGAGGGCGGCTTCGTGCAGGGCATGGGCTGGCTCACCACCGAGGAGCTGGTGTTCGATGCCAAGGGCAAATTGCTGACCCACGCCCCGGCCACCTACAAGATCCCGGTTGCCAGCGATCTGCCCGCCGATTTCCGTGTTGCGCTGTTCCCCAACACCAACCGCGCCGATGTGGTTTATGCGAGCAAGGCCGTGGGTGAACCTCCGGTCATGCTGGCAAATGCCGTCTTCTGTGCCTTGGCTGATGCCGTGCATGCGCTCGCTCCCGGCACCCGTGTGCCGCTTGATGCTCCCGCCACGCCCGAAGCGATCCTGCGCGCCTGCGAGGCGGTGCAGGGCCGGGCCATGGGAGGCGAGCGGTGAGGCGAGTGGTGAGAAGCCCTCTCCCTCGGTCCCTCTCCCTGAGCGGGAGAGGGAGGGTGCGCACGGAGGATGGCACGTTCAATTCCCTCGCCCGTTCAGGGAGAGGGTGGCGCGGCGAAGCCGTGACGGGAGAGGGCTCTTGCTGACCCCCGCCGCCCACTTTTTCCGCCGCCTCGCCGACATCGTGGCGCATGATGGCGCCGCGGCGCTTGTCACGGTGGTGGACACCAGGGGGTCTGCCCCGCGCGAGGTGGGCGCGATGATGGCCGTGCTGGCGGATGGCTCGTTTTTCGGCACCATCGGGGGCGGCGCGCTGGAATGGGAGGCGATGGTGCTGGCCCGGCAACTTGCCGGCGCGGGCGAGCCTGTCACGCGCCGCATCGACCGGGCGCTGGGGCCGGACCTTGGCCAATGCTGCGGCGGGCGGGTCATTCTGGGCATCAGGGTGTTCACGCTGGCTGAGGCGGGCGAGCTGGCTGCGCTGGAGCAGGACGCCGCCCGGAATGATGCACGCCAGCATGTGATCATCTTCGGTGCCGGCCATGTCGGGCGGGCGCTGGTGATCGCGCTGGCGCCACTCCCGGTCCGCGTGACCTGGGTGGACAGCCGGGCTGATGCTTTCCCCGCCCATGTGCCGGCCAATGCGGCCACAGTTCAGAGCCGCGATCCGTCCTCGGTGCTGGCCCGCGCTCCTTCGGGGAGTTTCGTGCTGGTCCTCACCCACGATCACGCGCTGGATCTGGCCATCACCGCTGCGGCGCTGGGCCGCGATGACCTGCCGTTTGTCGGCCTCATCGGCTCTGGCACCAAACGCGCCCGCTTCGAGCGCAGGCTTGGCGAGTTAGGCATCAATCCGCTGCGCATTGCCAGCCTCGTCTGCCCCATCGGCCTGCCCGGCATAGCTGGCAAGGAGCCAGCCGTGATCGCGGCAAGCGTGGTGGCACAGGTGCTTGGGTTGGTGGAGGAGAAAGCCAATCATGCAAGACGCATCAACAATCCCCTCATCCTGAGCCCGTCGAAGGACGAGGCTTTTAGTGCTGCTCGAGCTGGAGATCATCCTTCGACAGGCTCAGGATGAGGATCGGGGCTGCGGGCGCGGCTGGATTGCTTTGCTAGGCTCGCAATGACACATCTGCTGCCCACAAAATCGTCAACTCCACCAGCACGCCCTCTTGCGGCCTGTGAAAGCCTCGCGCAAGCTGTGTAATATGTCTGCGGGATCCGTGCGAGCAACGCCGGATGGACTGCGGGACAGGCGTTATCATGGAGGTATCAACATGAAGATGATCGCGAAATTCGCAGCCGTCGCTGCCTTTGTCTGTGTTGGCATTGCTGGTGCCCAGGCTCAGGCCATCACCGAGCTGAAGCTGGGTACCGAGGGTGATTATCCGCCCTTCAACGCGCTCAATGCCAACAAGGAGCTGGTCGGCTTCGAGATCGATTACGGCAATGCGCTGTGCGAGAAGATGAGGATCAAATGCACCTGGGTCGTGCAGGATTGGGACGGGATCATTCCCGCGCTGCTGGCCAAGAAATACGACGTGATCATCGCCGGCATGAATGCCACCGAGGAGCGGGCCAAGCGGGTCGACTTCACCTCGACCTACACCAGGACGCCGATTTCGATGATTTCGGCCAAGGCCACCGCCTCTAACGACCTGACGCCCGCCGCACTCAAGGGCAAGGCTGTGGGCGCGCAAGGCTCGACCATCCATGCCAACTGGCTGGAGAAGTTCTACAAGGACAGCAACATCAGGCTCTATCCCAAGCAGGAAGACGCCAACCTCGACCTGCTGAACGGTCGCCTCGATTACATCGTTGCGGATCGTCTCGCGCTTGAGGACTTTCTCAATGCCAAGGGCAAGGATTGCTGCCGCCTTGTGGCTGACATCCAGCGCGATCCGCAGATCCACGGCCCCGGTGTCGGCATGGCCGTGCGCAAGGAAGACACCGCGATCAAGGAACTGCTGAACAAGGCCATCGCCGAATCCATGGCCGATGGCACCCACGCGCGCATCGCCGCCAAGTGGTTCAAGTTCCCCGTGATGTGATGGGTTCTTCTCCCTCTCCCCTTGCGGGAGAGGGTTGGGGAGAGGGGTCGCACGGACATCGGCCAGTTTGCGCCAACCCCTCTTCCGGCCTTCGGCCACCTTCTCCCGCAAGGGGAGAAGGGCTAACCCCGCTGCACCCGGAACGGCGGCCCCATGTTCAGCAATCTCCACTACATCGGATTTGGCGATGGCGGCTGGGGCTGGGCTTTGCTGCAAGGGGCTGGCGTCACCATCTCCATCGCGCTGGCGACCTTGCCCTTCGGGCTGGCACTGGGGCTGATCATCGCCTTGATGGCGCGCTCTGAAAGCCGCATCCAGCGCCTGATGTCCACCATCTACACCACGGTGTTTCGCGGCGTGCCCGAGTTGCTCACGCTGTTCATCATCTATTTCGGCATCCAGATCGTCATCCAGCGGCTGCTTGAGGGCATCGGCATCAAGGGCTTTTCGATCCCACCCTTCGTGGCCGGCATGGTGGCGCTCGGCATCGTGCTGGCGGCTTTCTCCAGCGAGGTATGGGTTGGCGCGCTCAATGCAATCCAGAAGGGCCAGCGCGAGGCGGGGGCAGCGCTCGGCCTCAGCAAGGGGCAGATCTTCCGGCTTGTCGTTTTCCCGCAGCTGATGCGCGTGGCGCTGCCGGGGTTGGGCAATAACTGGATGGTGCTGCTGAAGGAAACCTCGCTGGTCTCCGTGATCACGCTGCAGGACATCATGTTCATCGCCCAGCGCGGCTCGTCCAACACCAAGGAGCCGCTTCTGTTCTTCACGGCTGCCTCGCTGATCTATCTCGTGTTCTCGCTGATCTCGTGGTGGTTCTTCGACCGGCTTGAGAAGCGCTCCAATCGCGGTTTCGCCGCCTTCGGGGGGCAGACCCGATGAACTGGCAAGGCGCATGGTGCGAGTTCCCCGGCTATTGGATCGGCTCGGAGGTGTTGCAGAACTACGGCTGCCGCATGGCGGCTGGGCTAGGCATCACGCTGCAGCTGGTGGCGGTTTCTGTTTCGCTCGGCTTTGTCATCGGCCTGGGGCTGGCGCTGGCAAGGCTCTATGGTCCGCGCTGGGCCAGCGCACTGGTGGGTGGCTACACCACGTTCTTTCGGGGCACGCCGCTGCTGTGCCAGCTCTTTCTGGTCTATTACGGCCTGGGCCAGCTCAGGCCCTTCTGGCAGGATGTCGGCCTGTGGTGGTTTTTCCGCGAGCCGTTCTACTGCGCGCTGTTCACCTTCACCATCAACACGGCGGCCTACCAGTGCGAGGTGTTTCGCGGGGCCATTCAATCTATCGGCAAGGGCCAGTTCGAGGGTGCACAGGCGCTGGGCCTGCACCGCATTTCCACGCTTCGCCATGTGATCCTGCCGCAGGCCATGATCGTGGCGCTGCGCCCGCTCGGCAATGAGCTGATCGTGATGATCAAGTCATCTTCGGTGGCCTCGCTGGTCACGCTGTTTGACCTGATGGGCGCGACACGGCTGGCCTTCTCGCGCTCCTTCGATCTCACCATCTATCTTTATGCCGCACTGATCTACCTCGTGATGGTCGAGATCATCCGGCGGCTGTGGGACGTGATGGAACGGCGGCTGACGCGGCATGTGGTGGTGCGGTGAGGGGGGTTGAACGAACTAAGTCCGCTTTCCGCACCGTGGTTGTGCAACACGGAAACTGTTGAAATCATTGTCATCGGTGCGTGGTGCAAAATTCTTTAATTATGAAATGCCCGGTTTTCTTGTGTCGGGATGACCGGAAACCCCGCCAGTACAGCCCATCCTGCGTTTCGCCTGGGCGGATGCGGGAACACGATGCAGGTCCGCAAACAGGTACATAGCAGCTTGTGGCGCCAATGTACTTATCCTCGCTCGTGGAGTTGGCGCGCCAGCTTGCTTTGCCCACGTAAAAAGGGGCAGTCCGCGCGGCCCCTTTCCGATCTCGCAGGCATTGTCGAACGCTGGTCCGATCAGACTCCGAGCCTCATGCTGCCTTCGGCACGAACCTCTCAACCTTGATTTCGCCCTCGCGCTTGCGCGCCCGCGCAATGTCATAGCTGTTCTGCATGCGCATCAGCGTGTCCATCGAGACACCAAAGGCCTTTTCGATGCGCAGAGCCATTTCCGGCGACAGGTCCGCGCGCTGGTTGAGAAGGGCGGAGAGCGCGGGGCGGGTGACGCCGAGCACTTTTGCGGCATCGGTGACTGACAATTCCAGAGGTTCAATGATCTCCGAGCGCACAAAGTCGCCGGGATGGGCGGGGTTCTTCATGCGGATGCCGCTTGCGTCCATGACAGGCTCCTCAATGGTAATCTTCATAGTCCAGGTCGATGATTTCAATGTCCGTGTGGTCGATCCGGAACGTCAGCCGCCAGTTTTTGGTGACGAACAGGCTCCAGACGCCTTTGCGGTTACCGGTCAACTGATGCACCTTCCAGCTTGGAACATTCCGAAGCTCATCTTCATTCCGCATATCTTGCAGGAAGGTGATGATGCGCCGAAGCTTCTCCACAACTGCTGGCTGGACGCCTGATGCGTCATCGTCCTCAACGAACCGTCTCAAGCCTTTATGGATAACATTCCGAATTCTCATCAAACGTGAGTATACAATTCAAAATGTATTGCGTCAAGCGACAGGCGACACTTCTTGGTAAGGTAACATCTTCATCTCGTCAGAAATGAAAAGGGGCAGCTCGCGCCGCCCCTTTCCGATCTCGCAGGCATTGTCGAACGCTAGTCCGATCAGACGCCGAGCCTCTGCGCAGAGAGGACCCAGCCCTGTTGAGACCGCGAATGATGACAATGAGACACTGG
>JANMIB010000380.1:0-2584 GCA_031375605.1 Allobosea sp.
AAATTGCTGCAGCGTTTCAACCCGTCCGAGGGCGCACCGTCATGATGGCCCTGATGAATGTCGACCGGCTGATCGCGCGTGTTCCAGTGGTTGTCCGCGCTGGTCTTGTCATTCTGGTCTTGTGCGGGCTGATCCTTGCGATGGTGCTGGAGCGGGCGAATGTCCTGCGCAATGGTGCGGCGGTCAGGCTGGCAACCGAGCCAGTCGATCCGCGTGATCTGTTTCGCGGCGACTATGTCATCCTGAACTACGAGATCAACCGTTTGAATGTCACAAAACTCACCGGTCGTGCCTCGTTTGACCGAAATGACATTGTCTATGTCGGATTGCGCACTGCGGCTGATGGAAAGGCGGAGCCTGTGAAGCTTGTGCGTGAAGGGGAGCCACGCGAGGCTGGTCTTGTTTGGCTCCAGGGCAAAGCGGCCGATACGGTATCGTGTGACGCGGGCGGACCAAACCAGGAAGTCTGTACGGAAACAGATCAGATCATGCGCGTGAGATATGGTCTTGAGAGCTATTTTGTTCCTCAGGGTGAGGGCAAGGTGATTGAACAAACAGACAAGTCGCGTGTTGATGTGATCGTGGCGGTCGCAGCCTCCGGCAAGTCGGCCATCAAGTCTCTGTTGATCGATGGCAAGCAACTTTATGACGAGCCGCCATTCTAGGGTCAAAATAAGATAGAGCATTGCCTTTGCACAAAACTGGTATCCACTTCTGCGCGCAATGCTCTAGCGCCCGACAATCACCTCGATGTCGCGGTCCAGCCCTGCTTCGATCTTGAACTCCTGCGTGTGAACCTGCCCGCCCTGGCGCGCGATCAGCACGTACTCGCCTTCGGCCAGGATGACTTCCGGAAACGCGCCGATGGCTTCGCGGATGACATCGCCGCCGGGCGTGAGGACGGTGAAGGCTGTTCCTGCAAAAGCCTCGCCGCCCGGTGCAGCCACCAGTTTCAACGTGGCCTTGGCGGCACGATGGTGCAGGGTCGCCTCGACCAGCCGGCCACTTTCGACCTTCACGTCGGCCCGGCGGATGGCATTCGCATCACCATGAACCGACACCACATGGTATGTGCCCTCTGGC
Organism: Allobosea sp.; assembly: GCA_031375605.1. Classification (GTDB taxonomy): domain Bacteria; phylum Pseudomonadota; class Alphaproteobacteria; order Rhizobiales; family Beijerinckiaceae; genus Allobosea. The sequence goes on from JANMIB010000380.1 coordinate 1,084, forward strand.
AGGCGCAGGATTTCACCGGCCTTGACGTTGTCAGCCACCAGCCTGCCCTCGGAGTTTCCGGCCAGCGGAACGAACACGGAAAAGCTGATCAGTGCTGCCGGAATGGGCCGATCCACGATGATGCCGGCCAGTTTCAGCCCTCCGGCACTCAAGGTCACGCGGTCAGCAAGATTGCCACTGGCAGGTACGGTGATCCTTTTCGAGCCACTGGCAAAACCATAGGCTGCATGGATGACATAAGAGCCGGGTTCAAGCGCAAACACAGGCGATGCCACTGTGGAGCGCGCAACGATGCTGGTGGGGCCGCCATTCGGGTCATCTCGCAGAACCCGCCAGACGATCCCGGAGACAATCGGCTTGTTCTCGCTGGTGTAGAAGGCAGAAACGGAAACGCCCGCCCGCACCGCAGGGGCCTGAGCCAGCACACTGGCCATGCCGAGCACGAGAAGCACGCAGGATAATGGCAGGTTTGCAAAAAGCCATCGGGACATCATGTGCAACTTCTATCTCACGGGAGAGGTCAGCGCCAGTTGGAGCTGACCTCTGTCTCGCAGGCCTGCAGGGCTGGTTGACACTGCCTTGCATGGCGAAAACCGCGAAACTGTGACCTGGCCATGCCCTTCGCGCTGTTGCTGTGCCGTGCGCCTTGCTCTACCGACCAAAGCTCAGATTGAAAGCACGAGCATGTCCAGCCCGATGATCGAGTTAATGAAAAGCCGCCGATCGGTGAAGCCTGTCCTGATGCAGTCCGGTGTGCCAGATGCCACCGAGATTGACAGCATCCTGACGGTTGCCTCCCGCACCCCCGATCATGGCAAACTCGTGCCCTGGCGCTTCATTGTGCTGGAAGGCAACGCGCGGCACCGTGCAGGTGAGATCATCGCAGCCTCCTACGCTGCCGATAACCCCCATGCCGATGCCGAAGCGCTGGCTTTTGAACGCAATCGTCTGGCGCGTGCGCCTCTGGTTGTGGCGGTGGTTTCCCGTGTCAGTCCACACGCGAAAATCCCGGAATGGGAACAGACCCTGTCTGTCGGGGCCGTTTGCATGAACCTCACGGTTGCGGCAAACGCACTGGGCTATGGCACCAACTGGCTGACGGAATGGTATTCCTATGACCGGCGCGTGCTGGACGGATTGGGCCTCAAGGCCTCCGAGCGCATGGCTGGATTCATCCATATCGGCAGGAGTGATGCACAGGTGCAGGATCGCGAGCGGCCTGTGCTGGCTGACATCGTGACAAGATTTTAAGGGTATCTGCATGCACTACCGCCCCGAAGCGCGCGACCGCACATTGCTGCCGCATGATCCGATCAAGGCCATCGTCGCCCCGCGCCCGATCGGATGGATCACCGCGCTGAGCGCCGGTGGAGAGATCAATCTCTCGCCCTATTCGTTCTTCAACCTGTTGTCGTCGCCGCCAACGCCCATTGTCGTGTTCTCGTCGGAGGGCAAGAAGGACGCGGTGAGCTTCATCGAGGAAACCGGCGAGTTCACCTGT